>JASIBJ010000349.1 GCA_030045215.1 Streptosporangiaceae bacterium
GCGGCCGCCGCAGCCGTCTTGGGGCTGCGGCTAGCAAACAGCGACGGCCGCTCTCGCAGTGAGCAGAACGAACCACCACGACCAGCGGTCCCGGCCGGGATCCGCGGGAGGCAAAGGACCTGACGATGCAGGCCGATCGCACGCTGCACCTTGGCTACATGTACTGGGCGAACGGCACCCACCCGGCGGGCTGGCGCTACCCGGGCGCGGCTGCCGACCGAGCGTTCGACGTTGATTACGTAGTGGAGATAGCACGCCGGGTCGAGGACGCGAAGTTCGACTTCTTCTTCCTCGGCGACCGCCTGGCGACCGGCACCGAGTACCAGTACACGAACACCTCGGTCCTCGCCCGGCCCGAGCCCTTCACGCTCGCGTCGTACCTGGCCACCAAGACCAGCCGCGTCGGCCTGGTCGTCACGGCGAACACGACGTATTCCGAGCCCTTCAACGTTGCCCGGCTCACCGCCTCACTGGATCACATCACCGCCGGGCGGGCCTCCTGGAACGTCGTCACCGGCTCCGACCCGCGAGCAGCGGGCAACTTCACGCGCGACCGGCACGGCGACGCCGATGAGCGCTACGACCGCGCCGACGAGTTCGTGAGCCTGGTTCGCCGCCTGTGGGACACCTGGGAAGACGGTGCGTTCATCCGGAATAAGGAGACCGGCGAGTTCGTCGATGGCGCGCTGATCCACTCCCTCGACCACGAGGGCCCGAGCTTCCGGGTCCGCGGGCCGCTGAACCTGTCGCGGCCGCCGCAGGGCCATCCGGTCGTCCTGCACGCCGGGACGTCGGAGCGTTCGCGGCAGCTCGCCGCGCGCGAGGCCGACGTGGTCTTCGGCAGCGCGGCGACCGTGGATGAGGCGCTGGGTTACGTCTCCGACGTGCGAGCCAGGGCCGCAACTGTCGGCCGGGACCCGGCCCGGCTGCTCGTGCTGCCCGGCCTGACCCCGCTGGTCGGCGCCGACCTGGAGGAAGCCAGGGCGCTGCACGACCAGCTCAACGACCTGATCGTCCTCGACGAGGACATCAGGTTCGGCGGAGCGGGACCTGAAGGCTGGCCGCTGGCGGAGCCGCCTGGAAGACGCGAAGATCAGGGTCCCGGCCGCCGGAATCTCGGCGCGCTCTCCCAGCGACTCGGCTTCGACGTGACCGGTGCCGCGCTCACCGACGTCGTCGACCCGGCGGGCGAGCAGCACGCCTCCGCGGACGGGCGCCGGCTAATCGAGACCGCGGCCGGGCGGTCGGGCCGGACCGTGGGCAAGGACCTGACCTGGCGCGACGTTCTGTACGCCCACGTCTGGGGCGGGCATGTCGTGGTCGGCGGTCCGGTCGAGATTGCCGACTACATGGAGCGATGGCTCCGGGCCGGTGCCTGCGACGGCTTCAATGTCCAGTCGGCGTTCCTGGTCGGGCAGCTCGATGCGTTCACCGGCCTGGTGGTGCCCGAGCTGCGCAACCGCGGTCTCTTCCGCGCCGAGTACTCAGGGACGACGCTGCGCGAGCACCTCGGCCTGCCCAGGCCCGCCAACACGCTGACCGCCGCGGGCCGCGTCGGCAGACCGATCCAGCCGGAAGGAGCACGAGCGTGACAGGCCAGCCGGCCGGCCGGCGCGAGATGCACCTCGGCCTGATGTTCTGGGCCACAGGGACCCACGCCGCCGGCTGGCGGTATCCAGGGTCGCGCGCGGACGGCGCCTACGACATCGGCTTCATCCAGGACGTCACGCGCCTGGTCGAGGAGGCTAAGTTCGACTTCCTCTTCCTCGGCGACCGGCTGTTCACCGACCCGGCGCTGGCCAAGACGAACCCGGCCCAGATGTCGCGCCTCGAGCCCTTCACGGCCGCGTCGGCCATCGCGGCGGCAACCAGCAAGATCGGAATCGTCGCAACGGCCAACCCGACCTACTACGACCCCTACAACCTTGCCCGCCTGCTGGCGTCCCTTGACCACCTCAGCCACGGCCGGGCCTCGTGGAATTTGGTAACGGGCGCGGACGCGATGGCGGCGTCGAATTTCAGCCGGGCCGAGCACTGGGAGACGGAGAAGCGCTACGACTGGGCCGACGAGTTCGTCGACGTCGTCCGGGCCCTGTGGGACAGCTGGGAAGACGATGCGTTCGTCCGGGATCCGCGCACCGGGGTGTTCGTGGACGGGTCGAAGGTCCACCCGATCAACCACCACGGCCGCTATTTCGACGTGACCGGGCCGCTCAACCTGGCCCGGCCGCCGCAGGGCCAGGTCGTGCTGCTGCACGCCGGAACCTCCGACCGGTCGAGGGAGCTCGGCGCGCGCGAGGCCGACGTCATCTTCGCGGCGGGCGGCACGATCGAGACCGCCCGCGAGTACTACGCCGATGTCAAGCAGCGGGCGGCGGCGTACGGGCGCGGGCCTGACGAGATCCACATCCTGCCCAGCCTCAGCGTCATCGTGGCCGAGACCAGGCGCGAGGCAGTCGCGATCAGAGACCGTCTGGACGACCTGCTCCCGGTGGCCGAGGACAGGCTCGACGTCCGCGCGGGCTCACTCGGCCAGGCGACCAGGCGCAGGGACGACTGGGGCGTCACCGGCGATCCCGTCGAGGTTGTCGACCACATGCAGGAGTGGTTTGAGGGCGGGGCAGCGGACGGGTTCAACCTGTTCCCGCCGTTCGTGCCTGGCTCGGTGGCGGCCTTCACCGAGCTCGTGGTCCCCGAACTCCGGCGTCGCGGCCTGTTCAGGACCGAGTACGCCGGGAGCACGTTCCGCGAGCACCTCGGCCTGGTCAGGCCGCAGAACCGGTTCGGGCGGCCGGCCTCCGAGCCGCACGCCGGACCACCCGAACTCGCTAGCGCGCATTCGCGCTGACGTGAGCCCGTTCCCCCGCAATGCATGAGTAGCCACCGCTGAATTTTCCAGGAGAGGCAAGTCTGGCATGATCAACTCAAATCCGAGAGGCTGGCGCCGCGTCCGCGCCTACACCGTGGGCGTCGGCGCCGTCACATCCATGCTCGTGCTCGCGGCGTGCGGCTCGACGCACGCGGGCTCGTCGTCCGGGGCCTCGGCCAGCGCTGTCAGCGCCGCGTTCCAGACGTTCAATGTGGCGGCACCAGGTTCGCGCACCAACCTGTACGTCGGCGACCAGGAAGGGACGGTCAACCACTGGATCGCCGCCCTGGTCCAGGAGGGCCTGGTCTGGCCCGCCGGCGACGGCACCTACAAGCCGGCGCTGGCGACGAGCTGGAGCGAGCCCAACCCGACGACGTACGTCTTCAACCTGCGGCAGAACGCCAAATTCTCCAACGGCGCGCCGCTGACCGCTGCCGACGTCGTGTACAGCATCCAGTTCGCTGCATCGCCGAAGTACTCGCCGCAGACGTGCTACTACCTGCAGAACCTCAAGAGCGTCGCGCAGACCGGCCCGTACCAGGTGACGGTGAAGCTCTCGGCGCCGCAGAACGGGTTCCTGGGCAGCCTGAGCACGGCCGGCGGCCTGTGGGTCAGCTCCGAGAGCTACCTGAAGGCACACCTGAACGACATCGGTACGGCGACCGGGCTGATCCTCGGCACCGGGCCGTACAAAGTCACGAGGTTCGTGCCCGACGAAGGCGTCTGGCTCACCCGCGACAACACGTGGTGGGGCGGCGAGCCGAAGATCAAGAACATCGTCGTCACCTTCTACAACGACCAAAGCGCCGAGTACCTGGCAGCCAAGTCCGGGGCGATCGACCTGGCGCTGTGGATCATGCCGACGGAGGAGCCGGAGTGGAACGCTCTGTCCGGCTTCTACGTCACGAACGCATCGCAAGCCTCGTACGTGGGCCTCGTCTTCAACCCGGCCGTCGCGCCATTCAACAACATCCACGTGCGCCAGGCCATCGCGGACGCGTTCGACAAGCAGACGTTCGTCCAGGACGTCCTGAGGGGCGGTGACTCCCAGGTCGCGACCGGCATTAGCGCGCCCATTGAGCTGCTCAGCGCCTACAGTCTCGCCGAGGCTTCCTCGCTACTGGATGCCCTGCCGCAAGACCAGTACAGCCTGGCCACGGCCAAGCAGGAGCTGGCCGAGTCGAAGTACCCGCACGGGTTCACCACGACCCTCGACTGGCCGAACAACGGGCCGCAACTCGGCCTGGCCGCCCAGGTGCTGGCTTCCGACCTCGCCAAGATCGGCATCACGCTGAAGGTGACGGAGGTTCCGATCGCGCAGTGGCTTGGCAGCTTCAGCAACACCAAGATCGGCCTGAACTTCATGTGGAACCAGGTAGCGACTGGTGACATGGCCGAGTACGTCGAGGCGCTGCTTGGTCCCGGCAACCCGTCCTACTACACCAACGCGCAGATCACCGCGCTGCTGAACGAGGAGAATTCGCAGGCCAACCCGCAACTGCGGGCTCAGGAGATCGTCGCCCTGAACAAGCTGGCCGACTCCACCTACCTGCTGGACGTGCCGCTGTGGTACGAGCCGGTCGGGATGGCGTTCAAGGACGGCCTGGGCATCAAGGACTACAACTACGCCACGTTCTTCACCCCGTGGGCGGCGAGCATCTACCAGACAGCGGGCTGACGAAGGTGGCGCCCCTGACCGACGTGATGGACTCCGCCGACCTGGCCCCGCCCGTCGGGGCCCGGTCGACGGCGGCGGCCATCACGAGGCTCGTTGCCTGGCGGGTGGTCGGGGCGGTCGTGCTGCTGGCCGTGATCTCGGTGCTGGTGTTCCTGCTGACGTACATCAGTCCAGGCAACATCATCAAGAACATCACCGGGATCCGGCCGGTCAGCCCGCGCATCGTGGCCGCGCTGCGCGCCCAGTACGGTCTCAACCAGCCGCTGGTCATCCAGTACCTGCACTGGCTTGGCCGGTTCCTCGAGGGCAACTGGGGCCGGTCCATCGAGGACCAGACCTCGGTCTCCCAGCTGTTCTCTGAGCGGGTCGGCGTCACGCTGCTGCTCTGCGGGATGGCGTTCGCGGCGGCCGTGCTGGTGTCGGTCCCGCTGGGCGTCATCGCGGCGGTCAGGGTCGGCGGGGTGCTCGACCGGCTCATCTCGGTAACGTCCGTGATCGGCCTGTCGGCGCCGTCGTTTGCCGTCGGGCTGATCCTGCTGTACGTCTTCTGCTACTACCTGCCGATCTTCCCGTCCTCCGGGGCCGGCCTGGGCCTGGCCGACACCGTGTATCACCTGATCCTGCCCTCAGCCACCCTGGCGATCGGCGTGGGGGCGTACATCGTGCGCTTGACCAGGACGGCGATGGTGCGCGAGCTGCAGTCCGACTATGTCTCGTTCGCCAGGGCGAGGGGGATCGGCACCCGGCGCATCCTCTTCACCGCGCTGCGCAACGGGATCATCCCGGTCATCACGACCATGGGCCTGGTGCTGTCGTACATGGTGGGGTCGACAATCCTGGTGGAAACTACGTTCACGCTGCCCGGGCTTGGCATGCTGCTGCAGAGCTCGGTCGAGTACAAGGACTTCGCGGTCGTGCAGTTCCTGACGCTGTTCTTCGCCGCGATCATCGTCCTGGTCACGCTGGCCGTCGATCTCTCGTACCTGGCTCTGAGCCCCGAGTGGCGCTGGCAGCTACGCAAATGAGCGCGGACCTGCTGACCCCGGCGATCGCGCCGGCAGGCGTACGCGTCAGGAAAAGGCCGGTCACGCTGGTCATCTGCCTGGCGATCCTCGGCGCCGCCGTGTTCGCTGCACTATTCGGTCACTTCCTGTTCCCCAACGCGACGCAGGTGAACGTGCTCGCGTCCCAGCTGCCGCCGGGCAGCCCAGGGCACTTGCTCGGCACCGACCAGCTCGGCCGAGACATCGTGGCGCTATCTGTCGCGGGCGCGGCCTCGACCCTGCTCGGGCCGCTGGTAGTGGCGGGCGGATCGATGCTCGTCGGGACCTTCTTCGGGCTCCTGGCGGGCTTCCGCCAGGGCAAGACCGACTTCCTGCTGAGCCGCGTTACCGACCTGCTGCTGGCGCTGCCCGTGGTCCTGCTCGGCCTCGTCGTGGCCGGAATATTCGGGGCGAGCTACTGGTGGACGACCGTGCTGCTGATCGTCGTGTTCACGCCTTACGACATCCGGATCGTGCGATCCGGGGTCATCGAGCAGGTGACCAAGCCGTACGTGGAGGCTGCCCGGATGCTGCGGCTGTCCTCGTGGCGGATCATGTTCCGGCACCTGCTGGTCAACCTGTGGCCGCTAGAGCGTACGAACTTCCTGCTCAACTACGCCAACGCGATCATCGCCATGTCCGCGCTGTCCTTCCTCGGCGTCGGGGTGCAGCAGGGAACCGCGAACTGGGGCAGGCAGCTCATTGACGGCGAGCAGATCTTGTTCAGCAATCCGGCGGCGTCGATAGCTCCGGCCGTGCTGATCATCGTGGTGGCGTGCGCCGTGAATCTGCTGGCCGATGCCCTGAACGCGGATGACCGGAAGGCCGCGGGCAGATGACGCTAACGCAGAACGCCGAGCGGGCCGAGGTCCGGGCAGACTCGCTGACCGTCACGGGGCCGGCCGGAGAGATCGTCCGTAGCCTGTCCTTCTCCATCCGTCTCGGCCAGACCCTTGGCATCGTGGGGGAGTCCGGCTCCGGTAAGTCCCTGACCGCCAAGGCAGTGAGCGGGCTGCTGCCAGCAGGGCTGCATGCCACCGGCACGGTCGCGATCGCGGGAACAGACGTCTCGCTCCCGGGCGCGCCCGCAACCTGGAAGCGACTACGCGGCTCGGGCGTGACCCTACTGCTCCAGGACCCGTTCACCAGCCTCAGCCCGACCCATCGCTGCGGCGACCAGATCGCCTGGACGCTACGCGCCAGCGCCATGGCATCGGCGAGGATCTCGAGATCGCAGATCCGCGATCAGATCGTCACGCACCTGGGCGAGGTGAACCTGCCGGCGTCGGTGGCGCGGCAGTACCCAGGCGAGCTGTCCGGCGGGATGCGCCAGCGGGTGGCGATCGCGGCGGCACTCGCCGCGAGCCCGCGGCTGCTCATTGCCGACGAGCCCACGACCGCACTCGACGCTTCGAACCAGAAGGATGTGCTCGACCTGCTCGCGCGTCTGCAGCGCGAGCATGGCATGGCCATGGTCCTGATCTCCCACGACCTCGGCCTCATCCGCGGTTACACCGACGAGGTACTCGTGATGTACGCGGGCCGGGTCGTCGAGGAGGGCCAGACGGGAGTGCTCAGCAAGCCCGTCCACCCCTACACTGCCGGGCTGCTTGCGTCTGATCCGCCGATGGACAGGCGGCTGCAGCGGCTCGTCGTCATACCGGGGCGCGTACCCGAACCTGGACAGCTGCCGCCGGGCTGTGCTTTTGCCGACCGGTGCGCGATGGTCTCGGACCAGTGCCGGACCGCCGAGCCTGCGCTGGAGCGCGCGAACGACGGACGCGCGGTCGCGTGCTTCAACAGCAGCATCCCCATCGCGCTGACCGCGCCCGCGGTCGTCGACGAGCGATGGCAGCGGGATGACAGCGAGACCGCCATCCTCCGCGTCGAGCGGCTGGTCAAGACCTTCGGCGGACGCCCGGCGCTGAGCGGCGTGAGCATCGAGGTCCGTGACGGTGAATCTGTCGGAATCGTCGGCGAGTCGGGGTCGGGCAAGACGACGCTCGCCCGCTGCATAGCCGGGCTGGAAAAGCCCGACAGCGGCGAGATCTTCTTCCACGGCGTGAAGCTGACCAGCAAGCAACGCACGGCCAGCCAGATCCAGGTCGTCTTCCAGGACCCGTACTCGGCGCTCAACCCCAAGATGCGCGTCGGCGCCGCGCTCGCGGAGGCGCTGCGCACGGGCCAGGGCGAACAGCGCCGTACGGTGGGGGACCTGCTCGACATGGTCGGCCTCCCGCAGGTCTTCGCCCGCAGGTACCCGGCCGAGCTGTCGGGCGGCGAGCGACAGCGCGTTGCCATCGCCAGGTCGCTGGCCCCGGTTCCTGAGCTGCTGATCTGCGATGAGTCGGTGTCGGCCCTGGACGTCTCGGTGCAGGCGCAGATACTCAACCTGCTCGCGGACCTCCGGCAGGAGCTTGGCCTGTCTGTCCTGTTCATCTCGCATGACCTGGCGGTCGTCCGGCAGATCAGCGACGCCATCTACGTGATCAGCGACGGCCGGGTCGTTGAGTCCGGCCTGACCCGCGACGTGCTGCAGGCTCCCCGGCAGGACTACACGAAGCGGCTGATCACCGCCGTAACTCGCTGACTCATGCTCGCACCGCGCCGGCGGGCGCCTAGATCTTTGCGGAGGTACACATGCCCGTCAGTCCCGGCAGTCCGCTGATAACCGTTGGCGAGCTGCGGTCGGCGCTCGAAGCGGAGAATCCGCCGGTCATTCTCGACGTGCGCTCGGGCCAGGACGGGCGCTCGGCGTTTCTGACCGGGCACGTCCCGACCGCGCAATACGCGGACCTGCAAGCCGATTTCTCCGGCCCCGCTGCTCCGGAGGAGGGCCGCACTCCGATTCCCGATGCCGCGGCGCTCCAGGCATCGATGCGCGGCTGGGGGATCAGTGCGGTAAGCGATGTCGTGGTCTATGACAACGCGCGCGGCCTGACCGCGGCCAGGGCCTGGTGGATGTTGCGCTGGGCCGGGCTCTCCGCGGTCAGGCTGCTCGACGGCGGCCTGTCCGCATGGTCAGCCGCCGGAGCGCAGCTGGTTACCGACCTGGTCGTGCCCGCGCCAGGTGACATCGTCGTCCGGCCGGGCTCATTGCCGACGCTGACCGCGGCCGACGTGATAGCCCTTCCAGCCACCGGTGTACTGGTGGACGCGCGCGAGCCCGCCCGCTTCAGCGGCGAGGCTGAGCCGCTCGATCCCGTAGCGGGCCACATCCCCGGGGCGATCAACTTGCCGACGACGGCAAACCTCGGAGCGGATGGGCGGTTCCTGCCCCCGGACCGGCTCCGGGCCCGGTTCGAGGCTAGTCGCCTGCACGGGCGCGACCCGATTGTCGTGTACTGCGGCAGCGGTGTTACCGCAGCGCACGAGATCCTTGCCCTGCGCGTAGCAGGGATAGAGGCGGTGATGTACCCGCCGTCGTGGTCCGGCTGGATCAGCGACCCCGCGCACCTGGTGGCGACCGGCGACGGTTGACCTGCCCGGCGCAGCCCCACTGGTCGCATCCCGAAGCTCAGACCGGCTCGATCACCCTGCTGACGATCCAGGCGTGCTTTCCGACCTGGCGGACACGAGTGAAGTCGTATTCCTCGAGGAGCTCGACCGTCGCGCTGAACAGGAACCTGCTCTGGGCTACGCGGCCGGTGGTGGTCTCCGAGATCGCTTCGACCAGGCCGCCACCAGCGATGGCGATCTGTGCTAGCGCCCCCTTGATTCCGGCTCGTGCGATGCCCTGGCCTCGATGTCTCTTGTCAACGAAGATGCAGGTGATCCGCCAGCGGGCCGGGGGCGGCGGGTTCTTGCGGTACTCAAGTCGGTGCCTGAGCGTCAGCTCGTCCGGGCTGCCGTACTGGCACCAGCCCTGCGCCAGCCCTTCGTGATCGAAAACTAGCGCGGCATGCGCGTCGCCGGCCCGCACGAGCTGCTCCTTCAGTCCGCGGTGATCTCTGATCTCGCGCTGGTACGCCGTGTGAAACGCGACGCACCAGCAGCCTCCGTAGACCCCGTTGTTGCGTTCGACCAACTCCGCGAACGCATCCCAGGTGGATGCGTCGAGGGGCCGGGTCGTATACGCCATTACGTGTTCTCCCACCGTTGACCTAGCCCCGGCCGGCCGCTCAGGACTCATCGGCGACCTGCGCGAGGATACGTGCCAGCTTGTCCGGCGCGCTGATCATAGGCCAGTGACCGGAATCGATATTGATAAACGAGACGTTCTTGCTCTTCGCCAGCTCCGGGATCTGGCCCTGGTCGATCCACTCCCTCGCCTCGTCGGGGGTGAACTCCGGGCAGATCAGCACCACCGGTATCTCGTAGCGGCGCTCGTCGGTCAGCGTGATCACCCCGCGGGTGACCCCTTCTGGGACCGGGATCGCGGCAGATTCGATTGCCTGCTTGGCTGCGTCGTCTAGGTCGGCGGAGTCCGGGCCCTCGAACTCGCTCCAGCCGGGGAAGGGCACGGCGCCGTCCCTGACGGGAAAGCCGTCGAAGTAGGTCGTGCCCGGAGCGGGCCATCCTCCGATCATGGCGACCTTGCTGATCGTGGCGGGGCGGGCGTCGGCCGCGAGCCACGCGAGGGTGGAGGCGGCCGAGTGCCCTACCACCATCGGCCTCCCGGCAGCCCCATCGACGGCCGCGATCACGGCTGCCACCTCATCGGCGAGCGTCGCTGATGCATTGCCGTCACCCTGGCCCGGCAGAGTGACCGGCACGGCGTGGTGGCCGCTGGCCTCGAGCCGTGTGGCGACGTCGTTCCAGACTGACCCGTCGAGCCACAGTCCGGCGATCAGCACGATGTCCATGTCGGTTTCCATTTCTCTGGCGCCGCGCGGATGCGCCGGCATAGTCAGCGGGACCTCACCGCCAGACATTAGTGGCGGTTCAGGACGATCAGCTTCCTGATTAACCTGACTACTGTGAAAGGCGACCTGAGTCCTACCGGGCGAGCACTTCGCGCCCTCGAGTTGCTCCAAGCGGAACCGGGCATCACCGCCGCCCGGCTTGCGGCGCAGCTGGGCGTGACCGAGCGCGCCGCGCACCGCTACGTCGCGATCCTGCGCGAAGCCGAGATCCCCGTGGAATCGGCCAGAGGACCCTACGGCGGCTACCGGGTCGGCCGTGGCGTCCGCCTTCCGCCGCTGGTGTTCAGCCCGGCCGAGGCGCTCGGCCTGGTCATGGCTGTGCTCGACGGGAGCCGCGCAGCCGCGGACGCCGACGACCCGGTCGGCGCCGCATTGGGCAAGATCATCCGGGCGTTGCCGGAAAACGTCGGCCGGCCGGCCGCCATGATGCTCAGGCATGCCTCCGCCGCGCCCGACCGCCGGGCTGTGCGCCCGGAGACCGAGACCACGACCGTTCTCGTCGCCGCCGTCGCGGCCCAGCGCCGGGTGGCGGTGAGCTATCGGAGCGAGGCGGGCAGGCAGTGGGCGGAGGACGTGGACCCGTGGGCCGTCGTCGTGCGCCATGGCCGCTGGTACCTGCTCTGCCACTCCTCTCGCGCCAACGCGGTCCGGGCCTACCGCGTCGACCGGATTCAGTCGGCCGCCGCCCGCGACGAGTGCTTCCGCGCACCCGACGACGTGGATTACGTGGACCTGCTTGAGCAGCACCTGGGGGCCGGCCGGGAGTTCGAGACCAAGGTCGTGTTCGATGCTCCCTGCGAGGAGGCCGCCCGGTATGTCGGGCGGCCGATGGGCCGTCTCGAGCCCATCGACGACGGCAAGCGATGCGTCCTGACCGGCACCACCAGCAACCCCTCGATGTACGCGGGGGAGTGGCTGGCCGCGATCCCGATCCCGTTCCGCGTCGAGGGCGGCCCCGAACTGCGCCTTGCCGTTGCTGACGTCGCCGAGCGCCTGAGAAGCGCCCTGGTGATCAGGGATTGAGGCGACGGGTCGACTTTTCCCGGTGACGCGACAGCCGCACAGGGCGATTTTGAGCGGGCACGCCACCGCGGCGACCGTGCCTTTCCTGCTGGTCGCGGTGCATCGACTCTTTGATGACGTGGATGCCTGCCGGGGCTGTTACCGTCGGCGGCGGGAGGTATGACCGTGCCGGTCACCGTTTGTGAGCTAGCAGTAGCGCCGGTCAAGGGCATGCGACTGCGCTGCGCGAGCCAGGTCGAGCTTGGACGGCACGGGGTAAAGGGTGATCGTGAATTCCTGGTTATCGGGGAGGACGGCACGCTGTTGCTGACCGCCCGAACCCCGGCGCTGCAGCAGATCGAGCCCGCGTGGGACCCGGTAAGAAACGTCCTCACGCTGAGCTTCCCCGACGGCGATGTCGTCCAGGACACACCCGAGATCGGGCCTCCCGCGACCACCCGGACGTACGACGGGCGGGCCATAGCCGGGTGGATCGTCCTGGGGTCGCTCGGCGACGCGCTGTCGGGTTACCTCGGTCGGCGCGTGCACCTGTTCAAGCGGGAGCCGGAGCACCTTGGCACCGACGATGAGCCCGTGACATTGATGTCCGAGGCATCGCTTCGGGCGCTCGCCCCGGAGTTCAATGGCACGGCGCCTGACTCTCGCCGGTTCCGTATGACCATCACGATCACCGGCACCGACGCTTGGGCCGAACACGGCTGGGGCGGCCAGAAGGTGAGCATCGGAGATGTCATCCTGCGCGTCATTGCCCCCGTGCCGCGCTGCGTGGTCACGACACGAAACCCGGACTCGGGCGCCACCGATGCGCGCATTCTGCACGCGCTGGCCCGGCTACGCGGCAAGGACGACATTACCTTCGGCGTCTGGTGCGAGATCCTCCGCCCCGGCCGTGTTCAGGTCGGTGATCTCGTCGTGGCCCCGTCATGCAGCTGATCACAAGCCGCCGACAGCGGTGCTTATTCACCGCTGGGATCGGTGGTCTGGCTGCCGACGCCGTGGTGGACGCGCCCGCCGACGAGTGCCTTGACGCGACCCAAACCTCGTGCTGATCATGGCGTGCGAGCGTGCCGGGCTCGCCGCAAGAGATGGCATGGCCGGTCTAGGCCGGTTCCCCGGCCTCTGGAGGTGCTCATGGCAGTTGCCCGCGCAGCTTCCGATTCGCAGGGCGTACTAGTGGCGCGGGAGAAAGCGAAACTGCGCAAAGTCCTCCGGCGCGTCGATCTCATTTTGTTTACCGCGTGCGCAATTGTCGGCCTCGACAGCGTCGCGTTCGCTGCGCAGGCCGGCGCGCAGGCAATCACCTGGCTGCTGATCTCGCTTGCGCTCTTCCTGGTTCCCTACGGCATGCTCGTGGCCGAGCTAGGCTCGGCCTTCCCGGTGGAGGGCGGCCCATACGAATGGGTCAAGATGTCCTTCGGAAGATTAATCGGCTCCATGACTGCCGTGCTCTACTGGCTGACGAACCCGATTTGGATCGGCGGCACGCTCTCAGCTAGCGCGATCGCCGCGCTGAACGACTTCGTGGTCCGCAAGCCGCTCGGCACCGTTGCGGAGATCATCGTCGGCCTGACCTTCACCTGGGTCACTGTAGCCTTTGCCATCATCGCCTTCCGCTACGGGAAGTGGGCGCCCAACATCGGCACTGCCGTCAAGATCGCCGTGGTAGGGATCTTCACCGTCTTGTTCGTGGTCTTTCTCGTCCGGCACGGCCGCCCAGCCGGTGTTTCGACCGCCGCCGACCTCCGGCCATCGGTAAACGGGTTTCTCACCGTAATTGGGGTGCTGGTTTTCCTGTGGGTGGGCTTTGAGTTGTCGACCGGCGCAGCCGAAGAGATGCGGAACCCGCAGCGGGATATACCGCGGATGATCCTCCGGTCAGGAATCATCGGCGCGGTTCTGTACGGGCTGGCGATTGCCGGGATCATCCTGGTGATCTCGAAAGCGGGCCTGTCGAGCGTGTCTGGTTTTGCCGATGCCCTGAAGGTCGTGTCCAGCGGCCTGCACTCGCGCGGCCTGGATGTGACATTCGGGATTCTTATCACCCTCACACTGGTCGGCAGCGGCGCAGTATGGCTAGAAGGCGCCGACCGCGTTCAGGCCATCGCGGCACTTGATGGCGCCGCCCCGGCGTGGATGGGCAGGTTCGCGAGTTTCGGGACACCCATAACCGTCAACATCATGTCCGGTGTCATCGGGTCAGCGTTCGTCTTCGTCGTGTTCCTGATCACCCAGGGCAGCCTTGCGCACTTCTTCTCGGTCATGATCGCGCTGGCGATCTCCTCCACGGCCCTGTGCTACGTGTTCGTTTTCCCGGCGCTGGTCGTACTGCGTCGCAGGTTTCCGGACGCTGCTCGGCCCTACAGGGTTCCGGGTGGCATGGCCGGTGCCTGGGTCGCGGCCGTGCTCACGGAACTGTTCGTGCTAGTGACGGCAGTCACTTTGCTGTGGCCCGGAGCCATGAATGCCTTGCTGGGGCAGCCGTACTCGGTCCAGAGCAACTGGGGTGTCTCTCGCGCCTTCTTCGAGTCCGTCACGCTGGGTGTGTTCGCCGCGATGATCCTGCTCGGCTTGGTGTTCTGGGCAGTGGGCGGCGGGAGCCGACGGCGCGGCGTGACCGGGGAGGCGGACTACGACGCGACCGGCACGACCCGCCGCGCCGGCCCGGCAACCTAGGCCGTTGTGCCTTCACATCGCCGGCTCGCGGGCAGACGCGGAACCCGATGCGGTCACTGCGGCAGTTGCAGCCTGAGCTCAATCACCCGGCGTGCCGCATACTGATGGTCGCTCCACTCAAGAAGCAGGCGATACCGCAGGCAACTGAGCCATTCGCGCATCGTCCACGCGACCGCCCGCTCCAGTTGGCGCTTTTGGCGGCTCGTCATAGCCGGGGCAGTGTTCTGCGTCAGGTCCGCTGGATCGGATGGGCTCAGCGCGCCGGCGAGACCGGTGAGCTCCAGGCTCATCTGCCGCTTCGGGTGTAGGCGTGCCCTCGAACGTGTTTTCACTTTTCCTCCTCCATGGTCTCGATAGGTCGAGCACCTCGGCCTGCGAGCTGGTGCCGACGGTCGTGACGCTACGGCCGCGACGGCAAGGAGGAATCGGGGGTTTCCACATGCAGGCATCACCAGGCCACCCTGTATCCGGCCCGGGACTCCGGTGCTGGTGCCAGCCCGATCGTCAGGGCGATGGTGGCGACTGTGTCCTGCGGGTCATGGCTGCGCCGAGTTCTGCGCGCGACGACACGCCGAGCTTGCGGTAGATCCGGGCGAGGTTTGCTTCGACTGTGCGCGGGCTGAGGAAGAGCGCCTGGGCGACCTGCCGATTCGTCTGGCCGGCAGCAGCCATGGTGGCGACGCGTTCCTCGGTGGCGGTCAGCTCAAGCGGTGCGGGCGGGCGCAGGCCGATGCGGGAAAGTTCCGAGCGCGTTCGTTCGGCCCATAGCGGAGCAGGCAGTTTTTCGAAGATGCCGAGAGCTTGTTCCAGGCTATGCCTGGCCTGACGCTTCCGCTTGGCGCGGCGCTGCGTCTGGCCAGTGATCAGCAGTGTGCGGCCGTGCTCGAAGGGCATCGCGAGACTCTCGTGCAGCGCTATCGCCTCGTCCAGGGCTCGGATCGCATCCTCGGTGTCGCCGCGGGCGGCACGCAGAAGCGCTCGGCAGCGAGCTGTCGTCGCCAAGGTCCATAGGCGTTGAGTCTCGCGGCCTCGCGCGCAAAGCCGCTGGAGCAGCGTCTCTGCTCGCTCCAGGTCGCCCGTGCCTATGACCGTCTCGATGTGGTTCGCGTGGAACCGCCAGGCCGCGGGCTCGGCCAGGCCGATGCGATCGCTTAGCTCGGCCGCCGTAGTCAGGCTGGCCTCGGCAGCCGGAATGTCACCCTCAGACAAGTCCACGAAGCCCAGAACGCCATGCAAGCTCATGAGCATCCACGCGTCCTCAGCCGACGCCGCTAGCACCAGACCTTCCCGAGCTTGCGTACGCGCAAGGGTTGTGCTTCCGAGGTGAGCGTTAACAAGCGCCCCAGCGTAGAGGGCCATTGTTCGCCACGCGCGGTGCTCCACTTGCTCGGCGGCTTGCCAGCTTTCGACTGCGTAGCGCTCCGCCGACTGCCAGTTCCCGGTCCAGCACTCCAGTTCGGCTAGATATGCCAGCACAACTGGCAGGGAGCTTTCGTCGCCTTCATCCCTAGTGGCCTGCAGCACCGCAGCAAACATCCGGCGACCCTCGTCGAAGCGATCGGCGCGGACCAGGCAGAGGCCGAGCGCCATCGAAGCCCGCTCCTCGACCTGAGCGGGCCGGGCTTGCAATTCAAGGTCGAGCGCACGGTAACCGAGCTCGACATCAAGGTCTTGGCCGATCATGAAATCTGCGTACATCTTCTGCGCCAGAGCTTCGCCGGTGAGCCCTGGATCGCCGGCCTGCTGCGCAAGCGCCAGCCCGGCCGCCGCGTGGACGGCACAGTAGTTCAGGTCGTCACCGCAGGTTCTGGCGATGCTGATGTGGATACGCGCCCGGAGCAGCTCATCATCGGCAGCCTCGGCAAGTGCCCTTTTGAGAACCGGAAGCGCCACCGGATCACCAGCGTCGTGCAACAGGATTGTCGCAAGTACAAGCAGCGCTCGCGCATGGTCTGTGCCAGCCGGCATCTCCTCGGCGAGCGCCTCGAGATCACGCCGTGCCCTGGCCGTGTCACCAGCACGGAACAGATAGGCACCGGCTTCAAGCCGTCGGCACCACCGCACCTGCGCCAGATCAGCCGGCGTGCGTGCGGCAGCGAGCTCGGCCAGCTCTGCTGCTGCCGCCGGAGCGCCGCGAGCGGCGGCGGCCAAGGCTGCATCACTCAGCGCGGCCGCGGCGTCCTGGTTCGGCCCGACCGACGACAGGGCAAGATGCCTGGCTCGCTCCTCGGCGTTGGCCGAGATCGTCGCCAACCGGAGGTGTGCCTCCCGGCGCCGCTCGGGCGACTCCCCAGAATAGATCGCAGACGACAGCAACGGGTGGGTAAACCGGACACGGCCGCCGTCGAGCTCGACGATGCTCTCCGTTGCGGCAGTCTGCAGCCCGGCCAGTGCGCGGTGCGCCCCGGCCCGTTCGAGCATCAGTGTCGTCGGCGATCGCAGGCAGGATGCCAGCAACAGAACCTCGCGGACGTCGTCCGGGAGTGCGCCCAGCCGGGCGCTCATTACCGCCTGCAAATCGGCTGGAACGGGCAGCGGCTCGTCCGGCGCGGGCTCGGCCGCGAGCCGGTCGAGCGCTCTGGCCAGCTCAAGACCGAAGAGCGGGCTGCCAGCCGCCGCGTGGAAAATCCGGCGGATCAGAAGGCGGGAGAACCGAGTGCCGCCGCGCTGCCGGATGACCGCCTCGAACGCGGCGAACCCCAGCGGACCTATCGAGAGATGCGTGACGCGCTCCGTGGGGAGGCTGGTCACTGCCCTCGAGATGCCCTGTCCCCTGGCTTGGCTGCGGACGGAGGCGAGTAAGCCTACCGGTTCGGTCGCGAGCCGCCGCCACGAGAATTCCAGCGCAGCGGCGCTCGGACGGTCCAGCCACTGCAGGTCGTCAACCGCGATGACCACAGGCCCCGAGGCTGCCAGCTGGCGGATTGCGCCGAGGAAGGCCAGGCAGACCGCCCTTTGATCGGGCGGGTTGCCCAGCGGGTCTGCCAGCAGCAGGGCGACCTCCAGGGCGCGCCGCTGCGGAGCGGGTAGCTGAGGCAGCACCCGATCGAGAACGCCATCCAGCAGGTCGCCAAGAGCCGCGAACGATAGCGTTACCTCCGATTCGGCCGGCCGGCTCGACAGGACGTGGTACGCCCGCGCGGCTGCGCCCTGCACGCCGACGTCCCACAGCGTCGTCTTGCCGATCCCCGGCTCGCCCTCCAGCAACATGATGGCTGGCCCGGACGGCAGCGAGTCGAGGAAGGCTGCTACCGCGGCCCGCTCGCGGGCGCGTCCGATCACCGCGACGGAACCGGACACCACTGCTCCTTCTGCCAGGTTGGTGGACACAAGGGAAAGTGCTTTCGCAGCGCGCATCCTTCCCTGTCCAGCTTGGCCCTTGGCTCGGCGGCGTGCGCAACTTCGCCGCGCAGGTGAAGATCCTGCTCGCTATCACTACACCGATTGACAGGGCCCGAACGGTTCGCCTTAGTTGCGCAGCCCCCTCTGCACGATGGTGCTGAGCTGGTACTGACAAGCGCATGTCAAGCGGGCCATCTGGCTGCCCTCACGTCCACGAGCTTCACGATATTTGAAGGAACGAGCGAGATCCAGAGCATGATCATCGGAAGGGTGTTCACTGAGCATCGCATTCGCGAACGCGGCTATGGCCTTGATCCCTGGTGGGTGAGTGCTGCGGCGAGTGCTTGGCGATCGCCGTCGCCTTTAGTGGTGCGGGGGAAGCGGTCCAGGAAGTAGATCTTCTTCGGGATCTCGAAGGCGGCGAGCCGGGCCCGGCAGTGCTGTTGCAGTCCGGCCTCGGTGGCGTGCTGGCCAGGCTGGAGGATGACGGCGGCGTTGACCTCCTCTCCGTACACGGGGTCGGGCGCCGGGAATGCCAGTGCGTCCTGGACGGCGGGGTCGGACAGCAGTGCCGCCTCGACGGTGTGCGGCGCGATCTTCTCGCCGCCGCGGTTGATCATGTCCTTGGTCCGGCCAGCGAGGAACAGGTAGCCGTCGCCGTCGAGGTAGCCGAGGTCGCCAGTGCGAAACCACCCGCCGTCAAAGGCCGCGGCGGTGGCCTGCGGGTCGTTCAGGTACCCGTCGGCGAGCGCGGGCCCGCGGACGGTGACCTCGCCGGTCTGCCCGGGCGTGGCGGTGGTGCCGCTGGCCGTGATGATGCGGACCTGCAGGCCGGTGGGAAGCCCGACCGAGGAGTCCTTGCGGGCGCCGTCGCCGGGCAGCGGGTTGGAGGCGGCCTGGTGCGCGGTCTCGGTCATGCCGTAGGCGTTGATCACCGGCGCCCTGAACTGCTGCTGCATACGGTGCAGGACTGCGGGCGCGAGCGGCGCGCTGCAGCTGCGGATGAACCGCAGGGCGGGAGGGTTGCGGGCGGGGTACTCGGCGGCGGCGCGGGCGAGGAGGATCTGGTGAATGGTGGGCACGGCGGTGTACCAGGTGGCTCTGGCGGTGGTGATCTCGTCCCAGAACAGATGCGCGGAGAACCGCCCGGCGCTCGGCAGGTACGCCGAGCCGCCGCTGGCCAGGGTGGCGAGCAGGCCGGCCATGAGGCCGTGGCCGTGGAACAACGGCATGATCAGGAGCGTCGCATCGTCGGTTCCCAGGTGGTAGGTCGAGCAGATGCCGGCAACAGATGCGGCGAGGTTGGCGTGGGACAGCGGCACGATCTTGGGCGTGCCGGTGCTTCCCGTGGTGAACAGCCGCAGGGCCGCGCGCCGATCCGCGGGCTTGGCTGCCGGGTGCTGGCTCGGCGGCGAGGCGGCCTGGCCCGCGCCGGGGCGGTGGCCGATGCCGGTGGTGGCCACCTCGGTTCCGGCGGGACCGGTCTGGATTGCCCACGCCGGCGTGCCGCCGGCCGGGTAGCTGTCGGCCAGTTGCTGCGGAACGAGCACGGCGCTCGCCCCGGCCGCGGCCAGGCGGCCGCGGACTTCGGCGCCGGTCAGCTGCGGATCGACCGGGACGGCCGTGGCCCCGGTTCTCCAGGCGGCCAGCAGCGCGAGGACGAACTCGGGGCGATTGTCGCTGTAAAGGGCGACCGTGTCCGCGCGGGTGATCCCGGCCTGGCCGAGCTGGCGCACGAGGGTGTCCGTCAGCTGGCCCAGCTGCTGGTAGGACCATCCCATGCTGCCGTCGGCTACCGCGACCGCGAGCCGGCCGGGGGTGCGGCCGATGCTGTCCTGGATCAGCTGGGCCATCCCGGGGCTGGTGGCGGTGTTGCTGGCAGGCATGGCATGTCTCCTTCAGCGCGTCCGCGCCG
>JASIBJ010000350.1 GCA_030045215.1 Streptosporangiaceae bacterium
CGGGCGCGAGCTGCACCAGTCCGGCTGCGCTTGAGTGGATCGTGTCACGTCACCGGCCGGGACGTCACCCTCCGAGCAGGTCGGCGTCGATGCGCAGCTTGGCCACCGCCCGGGACACGGTGCTCTTCACCGTGCCCAGGCTGACCCCGAGCACGTCGGCCACCTCGGCCTCGCTCATGTCCTCGTAGTAGCGCAGCACGACGGCGGCGCGCATCCGCTGCGGCAGCCGCTCGATGGCCCGGCGCAGCGCGTCCTGGATCTCGCTGTCCCCGGCGTGGTCCAGCACCGGCTGGTCCGGGATCTCGTCGGTCGGGTACTCCTCCACCCGCCGCCGGCGCCACCAGGAGATATGCGTGTTCACCATGGCCCGGCGGACGTACCCGTCCACCGCGCCGCGGTCCTCGATCCGGTCCCAGGCGAGGAACGTCTTCGCGAGCGCGGCCTGAACGAGGTCCTCAGCATCGGCCACGTTGCCGGTCAGCAGGTAGGCGGTGTGCAGCAAGGCGCGGCTGCGCGCGGAGACGTATTCGCCGAACCCGCGATCATCCGGACCGCCCGCGCGGCCTCCGTTCCGGGCCCTCGGCACGGCGGGCAGCTGCCCGACTCGCGGTGCCGCCCCCACCGCGGTCGAGCAGGCATTCGTAACGCTGTGATCGCCCCCGACGTTCACACACCAAAGGTACCCAGGACCAGGCGGGAGCAGTCGTCACCCCATGTAACGGCGCGTCACGCGTCGCGGATATTCGCGGACTGCAGGGGCAGGGAGGGCGACCTCGGTACACTCGCGGCCTAGATACCGACGTGTCAGCTTGGCCGGAAAGATCAGCAAATCGCATCGGCCGGGCCGCGCAGGCGAGATCCTGCCAGCCGGCCCAGCCGTCGGAGCCGGAGGGATGCCATGCCATCCGGGCAGTGTGTCCGGGCCTGTTGTGACCGCTGCGCCGGAGCCGCCGGCTCAGCCGCTGCGGTCGGCGTGGCACGCCGACGGCTGCTGAAGGCCGCCGTCTTCCCTTCGCGCTCCGGCCAGGCGATGACGATAAAACACCCTGAAGCGACAAACTCCCGATTTCTGGCCGTTCTCGGGCCGAGGCAGCCGCAACCGGGCGAGGTAGGGACTCGACAGCCGCAGGCAGGCAGATCCGGTGCGGGATTCGCGGATACCGGGCACCTGCCGCGCGCCGTGTCCGGGATGGTGCTCGACGTAAGCCCGCAGGTCCTCGTGCTCGGTGACGCCGGTGACGAGCAGCGCTTCACCTTGACCCCTGATGCGCTCGCCTGGCGAGGCGCCCAGTTAGAGCCCACCGCCCTGCGACCCGGCGATCATGCCGTCGTCCGCCTGCATCCGTCGAGCCGGCAGACGGCCGACCGTATCTGGGCGAACATCGGGCGCGTCACCGGAATCATTACCGAGCGCTCCGGCAGCCGGCTTGTGGTGAGCGAGGGCGCCACCAGGAAGCTACGGGTTGTCGCCATCCAGCCGCAGGCCAGCGGGCGCATCCAGGTCAGGTTCCCCACTCTGGAACCCGGCTACCTCGTCGACATCATCGGCCTGCGCCGCGACGACGAACTCGACGGCATGATCCCGGCGACCTCCCAGCCGGCCTACCCGGCCGCCAAGCTCCCCATGCCCCCGCTGGTCAGCGGGCACGTGCCGGACTCGATCGCCGGATCGGCGACCTGGCACGAGCCAGGCGATGAGCCACCCGGCGTCCTCGGCGTCTGCTATCCGGCGCTCGATCCCGAGACGGGATGCGCCGAGGACGCGCAGACCGGTCAGACCCACGGGTTCGCGCGCATGCCATATCTGGCTATCGGCAGCGTCCTGCGGATCAGGAACGAGTGCACGAACCTCGACTGCATGCTCCCGGTCACCGGCTGCGCGCCGGTAGCCAGGCTCTTCAATGACCGCTGCGTTACCTGCGGGACATCACCGCGCGGGCGGATCGCCGACCTGACGATGGCCAGCTTCGTCGCGCTCGGCGGTGAGCTCGACCGGGGCTGTTTCAACGCCACTATCACGATTGGCGAATGACCGTGCTGAATGCCGTGCGCGAGGTACAGATCTTCCTCATCGCCGCCCTGCTTTACGGAGCATGCGCGACGAAGCTGATGCGCGCGACGCGAGCTGGCTCGACGGAGGAAGGGCTCGGGCCGACGGCCCTGTTCCCGACGCGGATGCGCATGCCGCTGGTGATGGTCATGTGCGCCATCGAGTTCGGGCTGGCCAGCGGTCTGATAGTCACCGCGGGCCGCCTTGGCCATGGCGCGCCCGCCACCTGCATCCGGCTCGCCGCGGGCCTGATGTTCCTCGTCGCGACGAGCGCGCTGATCGAGTTGCGCGCGGCCATGCCGGGCGTCGGCTGCGGATGTTTCGGGGATTTCAGCACGGCGCCGGTGAGCCGCCGGACACTGGCCAGATCGGTGCTGCTGTCGGTGGCGGCCCTGTCCACCATCGGCCTGCCTCCGGTTACCGAACCCAGGTCCAGCGCACACCTGGCTCAGTTGCTGGCCATCCTGGCGGTCGAGCTGATCGTGCTCGGCGCGCTGTCCCCCGAACTGGGCGAGGGCCTGATCCGGCTCGGATACTCCGAGCCATGCGAGCTGCGGGCCATGTCGGCCGACCGCACGCTCGCGGCACTGCGGCGGAGCAAAGCCTGGCGACGTCAGTCCGGCGTGATCACCACGTCTGAGCCCACCGACATCTGGCGCGAGCTGTGCTGGCGCTACGTCGTGTTCCCGGCCAGCTATCAGGACCGGCCCAGCGAGATAGTCTTCGCGATCTTCCTCGCCCAGCGGCGGCCGACGATCCACGCGGCCCTCGTCGACGCGGTGACGAGCGAGGCCCGGCCCTGGCCGGTCCACCAGGCCAAACTGCGCCGGCGCAGTCGGCTCGCGCCCGGCATGGCGGCGGGCATGCTCGTTGCGCCCACCAGGCGCGGCGCCACCGATATGCCGCTGTCTAGCGATCTCTAGCCCACGACGTAGACAGGCCTATACAGCTTCAGATTCACGGCGGGAACGAGGTGTGTCCGGCTCACAGCAGCCCGCCGGCCGGCCTGGCTCAGGCCGGCTGCGCCCGCAGGAACCGCCCGAAATGCGGAACGGTGAACGCGATGAGCCCGCGCTCGGAGCTGTAGATGAGGCCCTTCTTAATCAGGTTGTCCCGAGCCGGTGAGACACTTGACGGCTTACGGCCCAGTTCCTCCGCTACCTGCGCGGTCTGAACGGGATCATCGCCCAGCATCGCCATTGCCCGCATATATTCGCGCTCGGCCGGCGTCGCTCGCTCATACCGACTGCCGAAGAATCCGACGGCAAGCTCGCCGGCCGCCACCGGCCCTGCGACCTCCACGTCGTGCGCGGTTACCGGGCTGCAGGCGGCGACGTCCCAGGTGACCTTGCCGTAGGCCTGGACGAAGTAGGGGTAGCCGTCGGCGGCCGCGTAGAGCGCATCCAGCGCGGCGGGCTGGAAGTCAGCTCCCTCGCGGCGGGCCGGCGCCAGCAGGGCGATGTCGGCCGACTGGCGATCTAGCCGGTCAATCGGCACGTACCGGAATAGCCGCTCGGAATAGCTCTTGCTCGCCGATAGGACGGAGGGCAGGTGCGGCAGCCCGGCGCCGACCACGATAAGAGGGCCGTTGTTCTGCGACAGCTCGTGGCACGCAGCACACAGCGCCGATATGTCCGGGTCTGGCACGTCCTGCATCTCGTCGACGAACAGCGCGATGCCCACGCCCAGGTCAGCCGCCACCGACGCCGCATCCGTCAGCAACTCGGTCAGGTCGACCTCCAGGTCACCGGAGTCGGCCCGGCCGCGGACCGCCGGAACGTCGATGCCGAGTTGGGTGAGGGCCGAGCCCTTCGGGGCCCGGAGGTCTCGCGCGGCGAAGGCCTTGAGCACCCCAAGGAAATAGTCGATCCGGTCGGGAGCGCGGTGCCGCGGGGCAAGCTCGCGCACCGCCATGTGCAGCGCACCCGCCACCGGCCGCCGGATCGACTGATCTGGCCTGGCCTCGAGCTTTCCCGTGCCCCACAGTCGCTGCATCGCCATCGACCGGAACGAGTTCAGCAGCACGGTCTTGCCCACCCCGCGCAGGCCGGTGAGCACCATGCTGCGCTCCGGCTTCCCCCGCGCCACGCGCTCGAGCACGACCTCGAACTGGCCGATTTCCCGGTCCCGGCCCGCCAGCTCAGGCGGGCGCTGGCCGGCGCCCGGAGCGTAGGGGTTGCGCACTGGGTCCATGCCCTAGGACCCTATGAGGCGATCTAGCGGATTCCCTAGATTGACCTATAAACCGCTCATCGGCGTGTCGGGCGCATCGGCTGGCAGCGGGGAGCGCAGGCGCAGCAGAGAACGGGCAGACGAGAAGCTTCCAGACACGATGGCGCCCGCCGAGCCAGCCATGGAACGGGGCCATTAGTCCCATGACACAGCCCGACGGGCCACGCCCCGCGCCAACGGGTGCGGCCAAGGCACGGTGCTTGCCCATTACTACGGAGCCGGGCTACTGATGGTTCAGCCTGGACTACGACTTTTATCTGGCCGGTCCCGGCGGGGGCTGGTGCAACCGGGCCAGGTAGGCGTTGTACGCGGCCAGCTGGTCATCGTCGTCATCGATCCCGCCCCGGTTGGCGGCACTCGCGGCAATGGCCGGCCCCGCCGCGTTCTCTGCCGCGCCGGCCGGCGCTGCCTGCTGGGATGCCAGCAGCGAGGCCAGGTTCTCCCGCCGAGCCAGTTCGAACCACCCGCGTCCATGCGTGCCGGCCCGCTCGTCGGTGGCCCACCGCGCGAACACGAGCATCATCAGCGCGAACATGAGGCAGTCGCCGCCGATCCACATGACCGCGCCGCCCAGATGCAGGTCTTGTACCGGACTCGGCGCCCACGCCGGCCGCGGACCGGTCGGGATGCCGGGCGAAGTGGCGCTGCCGTAGCCGAGGACGAGGCCGGTGAAGGTGTCCACCGGCATGATCAGCACGAGCACCACGAACCGGACCGGGTAAGACAGCTTCCACCTGATCGGCTCTGAGCCGACGATCGGCAGAAAGAACAGGTAGCCGACGATCAGGAACAGGGCGTGCTCGAGGTTGTGCACTGTCTGGTTACGCTCCACCAAGTTCGCGAAGCCGGTCAGGTGGGCGCCCGCGACCGCAGTGGCGTAGGCGAGCGCGCCGAATACCGGCCACGTCAGGAACATGACGACCTTGGACCTCAGCACGCGCTTGGTCCAGGTGTGAAGAGGATTCCGGCTCGCGTGCAGCAGCAGCGTGATCGGCTGACCGGCGATGAGCAGCGGCGGCGCCACCATGATCAGCATCAGGTGCTGCACCATGTGGTCCCAGTAGAGCAGGTTGTCGTAGACGCCGATGCCGCTCTGCGTCGCGATCACCACCACGGCAAGGCCGCTGGCGAACATGGCCGTCCGCCAGGCGGGCCACCGGCGCGCCGGATGCCGCCTGGCCACCCGCACGACGCCCCACCCGTAAAGGCCGGCCGCGATGACGACAGAGCCGGTGACGATCGGCGCGAACTGCCATTGCGTCACCACCGCCGACCAGCCGAATGGACCGAGCATGCGGCCTCCTTCCACAGGTGAGCCTACTCAGAGGCTGGCTCTGCTGGCTGCCGAGGCCAATGACACCGCTATCGTTATCGGCGGAGGGTTCGCCTAGTGGCCGAGGGCGACGGTCTTGAAAATCGTTGTGGCGTGCAAGCGTCACCGTGGGTTCGAATCCCACACCCTCCGCAAATCCGATTCGACTGACGGGCGCGTGGCGCCGCTGAAGCGTCGATGACTACTGTGATTCAAGGCTTCGAAGATAGGACGCGAGGGCCTGCGGTCCTTGGTTGTTCAAGTCAAAGACAGCCCCGTGGAGCGGATTGCCAGCCAAAGCAAGCTTCAGCCCGCCGCTAAGCAGACCGGCAAGCTCCCGTGGCAGCTCGGTGAGCCGGTTGCCGTCGAGCCCCAGTTCCCGGAGGCTGGTGAGCTGGCCGATCTCCGGGGGCAGCGCGGCGAGCCGATTGCCGTCGAGCCGCAGCCTCCGTAGGCCGGTCAGCCGGCCAATCTCGGAGGGCAGCTCAGTGACCTGATTGCCACCAAGGGTCAGCTGACGGAGGCTCGTGAGCTGGCCGATCTCGGGCGGCAGCGCGGTGAGCCGATTGCCATCCAGCATCAGCCTGCCGAGGTTGGCGAGCTGGGTGATCTCGGGGGGCAGCGCGGCGAGCTGATTGCCGCCGAGCCCCAGATCGTCGAGGCTCGTGAGCTGCGTAATCTCCGTGGGCAGCACAGTGAGCTGGTTGTGGTGGAGCATCAGTCTGCCGAGGTTGGTGAGCTGGCCGATCTCCGGCGGCAGCGCGGTGAGCTCATTGCCGGTGAGCATCAGGTCCTTGAGGTCGGTCAGCTGACCGATCTCCGGCGGCAGCGCGGTGAGCTGATTGCTGTGGAGCGTCAGCTGCCGGAGGTTGGTGAGCTGACCGATCTCCGGCGGCAGCGCGGTGAGCCGGTTGCCGTCGAGGGTCAGCGTCCCGAGGCTGGCGAGCTGACCGATCTCCGGCGGCAGCGCAGTGAGCCGGTTGCCGTCGAGCCCCAGCCTCCCGAGGTTCCTCAGCCGGCCAATCTCGGGGGGCAGCGCAGTGAGCCGGTTGCCGTCGAGCCTCAGTTGCCGGAGGTTAGTGAGCCGGCCGATCTCCGGCGGCAGCGCAGTGAGCTGATTGCCGTCGAGAGTCAGCGTCCCGAGGTTGGTCAGCTGGCCGATCTCCGGCGGCAGCGCAGTGAGCTGATTGCCGTCGAGAGTCAGCGTCCCGAGGTTGGTCAGCTGGCCGATCTCCGGCGGCAGCGCGCTGAGCTGATTGCCGTCGAGCCTCAGTTCCCAGAGGTTGGTTGGCAGTTCCCGGAGGTAGATGAGCTGGGTGATCTCCGGTGGCAGCGCGGTGAGTTCTCGGTTCGATAGATCACAGCGGCCGGTCCGCAGAACTTCAAGCAGCTCGGGCTTCGGGATCGGGCCACCTGCGGCTGCCTCGACCTTCCGGCGGGCGACGTTGAAGGGTTCCCCCGCAGACGCCATACGGCCCCGGATGCTGTCCTTCTTATCGCGGTTAGTCACGGCCGACTGCTTCCCGACGGCACCGCCCGCGTCTGGCCGCCCAGGAGTGAACCGCAGTGACTAATCGAAACCGCGCGTCGCCCCTGGGAGCGCTTGACCTCAATGCCACCCGCGGCGCGGGCCGAAAGATAGCTCAGTGCAGGCGGGCGCAGCCACCGCCATGAACGTAACACCGGGCCGCTTTCACGTCGACTCACTTCTCAGCACCTACGCTGTCTCAACGCGTTGGCGATCTCAGGTACGGGCGCACTGCCTTGCGGTGGCGGTGCGGATTTTGTAAAGCCGGAGCCTCGGCAAGCCCGAGCCGCTCAAGTACGCCTTTCAGGGCTACTGGTCGCGCCGAATCACTGACGAGCACCGGCTGATCTACAAGCGGGTTGAGGATGAGATCCGGATCGCCCAGTGCCACTATCGCTCGGAGGATTAGGCGCCGTCTCCAGGACTGCGACGTTCCGCGTGACCTTCTTGAAATTGTTGTGGCGTGCAACCGTCACCGCGGCTTCGAATCCCACACCCTCCGCAAATCCGTTTGCGGGCCGCTCGGGTCAGGTAGCCGTGCTCAGTACCGACGACAGGGCGTCTAGCGCGCCTGGCACCACTGTGTAGTAGGCCCACTTGCCGCGCTGGTCGCGTGTGAAGATTCCAGCGTTCACCAGGATCTTGAGGTGGTGCGAGATAGTCGGCTGAGTCAGGCCAAGCGGGTCGGTCAGGTCGCAGACGCAGGCCTCGCCGCCTTCGTGAGCGGCCACCATCGAGACCAGCC
>JASIBJ010000351.1 GCA_030045215.1 Streptosporangiaceae bacterium
CCGAGGTCGTCATCAAGCCGACCAAGGGCCAGATCGATGACCTGGTCGGCGAGATCAGGGACCGGGCCGAGAAGTCCGAGCGGGTCCTGGTCACGACGCTGACCAAGAAGATGGCCGAGGACCTCACTGACTACCTGCTGGAGCTGGGCATCCGAGCGCGTTACCTCCACAGCGAGGTCGACACGCTGCGCCGGGTCGAGCTGCTCCGTGAGTTGCGCCTAGGCGAGTACGACGTGCTGGTCGGGATCAACCTGCTCCGCGAGGGCCTGGACCTGCCCGAGGTCTCGCTGGTCTCGATCCTGGACGCGGACAAGGAGGGGTTCCTCCGCTCGGGCACTTCCCTGATCCAGACGATCGGCCGCGCGGCCCGCCATGTGTCCGGCCAGGTGCATATGTATGCGGACAAGGTGACGCCCTCGATGCAGCGCGCGATTGACGAGACCAACCGCCGCCGGGACCGGCAGGTCGCGTACAACCGGGAGCACGGGGTGGACCCGCAGCCGCTGCGCAAGCGGATCGCTGACATCCTGGACCAGCTGGCCAGGGAGGATGCGGACACCGAGAAGCTGCTCGGAGGGTCCGGCCGGCAGCAGAGTCGCGGCAAGGCGCCTGTGCCCGGCGTCGCATCCAGGGCGCGAGCGGCGGCGGCTTCGGCCAAGGCGGGTACCGGCACGGGGCCGGCCAGGGCGGATCTAGCCGCGCTGATCAGCGAGCTGACCGAGCAGATGCACACGGCGGCGGCGGAACTCCAATTCGAGATCGCCGCCCGGCTGCGCGACGAGATCAGGGAACTGAAGCACGAGCTGCGCGGCATGCAGGCGGCCGGGGTTTGAGTGGGCGCGGCGGCCGCCATCGGGAACGCCGGGTGCTCGTAGCCGCCCAGGGACATCTCACCAACGCACGGAACTTATACCCTAAGTAGCTACTTACCGGCAATATGTGGTCCTTAGCCGACGTCGAGAAGGCCCTCAGGTTCCGGCGGGCGTAGGGTCGAAATATGCTGGCGAGCCTGCTGGCCGCCCTGCTGTCGGCCCTGTGCTACGGGATCGCGTCGGTCATGCAGGCGATCTCCGTCCGCGCCGCAAGCCGGCGTACGGTAGCCACCACCGAGGCAGGCCAGGGAGTGGACCCCGGCCTGGTCATCCGGATGCTCAGGCAGGGGCTGTTCCTCGCCAGCATCGGTATCGACCTGATCGGTTTCATCGCCCAGCTGGTCGCGCTGCGGCGGCTGCCGCTGTTCGCCGTCCAGGCCATTGTCGCCTGCAACCTGGCCGTCATCGCCGTCCTTGCGGCCTGGCTGATGAAGGCCAGGCTGTCTGGCCGCGAGTGGCTCGCAGTCGCCGGGGTCGTGATCGGCGTCGGACTGCTCGGGACCTCGGCCGGGACACAGGGGGCCAAGACTGTCGGCTGGGCCTTCCAGCTCGGGCTGATCGTGGGGGTGGCCGTCGTGGCGCTGGCCGGGGTCGCGGCCGCGCGGCTGGCCGATCCGGCCCGCACGCCACTGCTCGGCGCGGCCGCCGGCCTCGGCTTCGCGGTCCTCGCGGTGTCGGCCAGGATCCTGCCGGGATTCGCGCCCGCTCAGCTGGTTCGCAGCCCGGCGACGTACACGCTGGCGGCCGCCGGAATCGTGTCGTTCACCCTGTACGCGGCCGCACTTGACGGCGGGAGCGTCACCACCGCCACGGCGGCAGTGATCTTGGCCGAGACCATGCCACCCGCGGTGGTGGGAGTTATCTTCCTCGGTGACACGACCCGGCACGGGCTGGCCGCCGTTGCCGCGCTGGGGTTCGTGCTGGCGGTTGCCTGTGCCGTGGCGCTGGCCAGATTCGGGGAGGGGGGCGCCGAATCCCGGCCGGCCGAGGCCGCCGGGGCCGGAGAAGATGCCGGGGCCGTGCGGCGGGCCGCATTAGGCAACGTGGAGCTTACTGACCAGCCCTAGCCGCAATCCCGCGAATTGCTGAGAGTCCCCGGTTCCAGGCTTGTCGGCCCTCGTGTCTGAGCAGTTCGGGTGGCTGTCACCTGATATCCTGGGACCCCGTGGGCGAGCGGGAAATTCCGCCGAATCTGACCACGGGAGCCTCATTGGCGATACCACGTCACGCGTCTAAGCCCGTTGCGACTCGGCATCTCTTCGTAACCGGCGGCGTTGCATCCAGCCTCGGTAAGGGACTCACCGCCTCGAGCATCGGCAGGTTGCTGAAGCTGCGCGGCCTCCGGGTGAGCATGCAAAAGCTCGATCCGTACCTCAACGTCGACCCCGGCACCATGAATCCGTTTCAGCACGGCGAGGTGTTCGTGACCGACGACGGTACGGAAACCGATCTCGATATCGGTCACTACGAGCGGTTCCTGGACATCAGGCTGCCGGGGTCGGCCAACGTGACGACCGGCCAAATCTACTCAAAGGTCATCGCCAAGGAGCGGCGCGGCGATTACCTGGGGGACACGGTCCAGGTCATTCCGCACATCACCAACGAGATCAAGGAACGGATCCGGGAGATGGCAGGCCCGGAAACCGACGTGGTCATCACCGAGGTCGGCGGGACAGTCGGCGACATAGAGTCCCAGCCGTTCCTCGAGGCCATCCGGCAGATCCGGCACGAGATCGGCCGGGATCGCTGCTTCTTCCTGCACGTTTCGCTGCTGCCCTACATCGGCCCGTCCGGTGAGCTGAAGACTAAGCCGACCCAGCACTCGGTAGCGGCGCTGCGCAGCATCGGCATCCAGCCCGACGCGATCGTGTGCCGGTCCGACCGGCCGATCAGCGAGGGCCTGAAGCGCAAGGTCAGCTTGATGTGCGACGTCGACGAGGAGGCCGTGGTATCTGCCCCGGACGCCCCGTCCATCTACGACATCCCGAAGGTGCTGCACGCCGAGGGGCTGGACGCCTACGTGGTGCGCCGGCTGGGACTGCCGTTCCGCGACGTCGACTGGAGCGACTGGGACGAGTTGCTGCGCCGGGTGCACAAGCCTTCCCGCACGGTCACGATCGCGCTCGTCGGCAAGTACGTCGACCTGCCCGACGCGTACCTGTCGCCCGCCGAGGCGCTGAGGGCAGGCGGGTTCGCACACGATGTCAGGGTCAACATCCGGTGGGTGACCAGCGACGACTGCCAGACGCCCGAGGGCGCGACCCGGCAGCTTACCGACGTGGACGGGATCCTCGTGCCGGGCGGCTTCGGCGTCCGCGGCATTGAGGGGAAGATTGGCGCGGTCCGGTACGCCAGGGAGAACGGCATACCGATTCTCGGCCTGTGTCTCGGGCTGCAGTGCATGGGCATCGAGGTAGCCCGTGACCTCGCGGGCCTGGAGGACGCCAACAGCGCCGAGTTCGACCCGGAGACATCGCACCCGGTGATTGCCACGATGGCCGATCAGGAGGACGTCGTGGCCGGCGAGCGGGACATGGGCGGCACCATGCGGCTCGGTCTGTACCCGGCGGTCCTGGCCGAGGGGAGTCTGGTGCGGGAACTGTACGGTGAGCCGGTCGTGGAGGAGCGCCACCGGCACCGCTACGAAGTCAACAACGCCTACCGGGATCAGCTGGAAAAGGCGGGCCTGCGCTGCTCGGGGCTGTCGCCGGACGGCCGTTTGGTCGAGTTTATCGAGTTGCCTCGCGACGTGCATCCGTTCTTCGTCGCCACGCAGGCGCATCCGGAGTTGCTATCCCGCCCGACCCGGCCGCATCCGCTATTCAGCGGGCTGGTCGCCGCCGCGCTTGAACGCAGTCGCACGGTCCCCCTCGGCGAGAGCATCGCCGCAGTGGGCCGGTCAGCTGCCACCGCCTGAGCGGGGCAGGGTGGCGCCGATCCGGGACGAGGCCGGCGAATGGCCCGTCACTGACTCCGTCGTGCTATCGCACGGAAAGATCGTCACGCTCCGGCGGGACACCGTTCGCATGCCGGATGGCGTGCTGGTCGGCCGAGAGGTGATCGAGCATCCCGGCGCGGTGGCCGTGGTCGCGCTCGACGCCGCAGGCCGGGTGCTGCTGATCCGGCAGTACCGGCATCCGGCGGCCGCGCAGCTGTGGGAGATCCCGGCCGGCCTGCGGGACGTAGCCGGCGAGCCGCTCGTCGAGACCGCCAGGCGTGAGTTGCTGGAAGAGGCGGGCTGCCGGGCCGGCGACTGGCGCGTGCTGATCGACTCGCTCAACTCGCCTGGCATCAGTACGGAGCGACTGCGCATCTTCCTGGCGCGTGAGCTCACAGTGGTCCCTGAAGCGGAGCGCGAGTATGTTCCTGAGCACGAGGAGGCGTATCTTACGGTGGCCTGGGTCCCCCTGGACGAGGCGGTGCATGATGCGCTTTCTGGTGATCTACATAATGGTGTAGCTATCTTGGGAATTTTGTCCGTTTATGCGGCGAGGGGGGACGGGTTCGCGACGCTACGGCGCGCGGAAGAGCCGGAGACTCTCTAGGCCGCCAGGCTGGTGTCAAAACGGGTTAGTGGCCGGCCGGAAGGCCGGGCGGTTCGGCAGGTAAGGGAAGGACAAGGGCCAATGAAGGTCGGCGTTCCTAAGGAAGTCAAGAACAACGAGTACCGCGTGGCGATCACGCCGGCGGGTGTCCACGAGCTGGTCAGCAACGGCCACGACGTCTACATCGAGCACGACGCCGGTCTCGGCTCCTCCATCCCGGACGCCGACTTCGTTACCGCGGGAGCTCAGATCCTGCCGGCCGCCGACGATGTATGGCAGGTGGCGGACCTCGTGCTCAAGGTCAAGGAGCCGGTGGCCGAGGAATATCACCGGATGCGCAAGGACCAGGTTTTGTTCACCTACCTGCACCTGGCCGCGAGCCGCCCCTGCACTGACGCGCTGCTGGAGTCGGGGATCACCGCGATCGCGTACGAGACCGTGCAGCTCCCCGATGGCTCGCTGCCGTTGCTGGCGCCGATGTCGGAAGTCGCCGGCCGGATGGCGCCGCAGGTCGGCGCGCACCACCTGCAGCGTGATGGTGGCGGCCGCGGCGTGCTCATGGGCGGCGTGTCCGGCGTGTACGCGGCCAAGGTGGTCGTGCTGGGTGCCGGGGTGTCGGGCATGAGCGCGGCGGCGATCGCACTCGGCATGCAGGCCGAGGTACTGCTGGTGGACAAGAACATCGCGCGGCTGCGCCAGGCAGACGCGATCTATCAGGGTCACTGCCAGACCGTCGCCTCGAACTTGTACGAGATCGAGCGCGCGGTCGTGGACGCCGACCTCGTGATCGGGGCCGTGCTCGTGCCGGGGGCCAAGGCGCCGACGCTGGTCTCCAACGAGCTGGTGTCCCGGATGAAGCCGGGCGCGGTCCTCGTCGACATCTCCATCGACCAGGGCGGCTGCTTCGAGGATTCGCATCCGACCACGCATGCCGAGCCGACCTACAAGGTGCACGACGCGATCTTCTACTGCGTCGCGAATATGCCAGGCGCAGTTCCGCACACCTCGACCTACGCCCTGACCAACGTGACGCTGCCGTACGCCGTCGAGATAGCCAACCGGGGCTGGCGCGAGGCGCTGCTCAGGGACCCGTCGTTCGCGCTCGGCCTGAACACGCACGAGGGCGAGGTCACGTGCCAGCCGGTCGCCGATGCGCACGGCCTCCCGGCCGCCACCCTCGCCGAGGTCCTCAGCTGACAGCCCCGGCACAGGCCATCGGGACCTACCTCGACTACCTGGAGGTAGAACGAGGCCTGGCCGCCCACACGCTGGAGGCATACCGGCGTGACTTGCACCGGTATGCCGCGGCGCTGGACAAGCGGGGACGGACCGAGATCGGTGCCGTCAGCTCGCAGGATGTTGCCGACTTTCTGGCCGGCCTGCGCGAGGGCGACGGCGAGCATCCGCCGCTGGCGGCGAGCTCGGCCGGCCGCGCGGTTGTCGCCGTGCGCGGGCTGC
>JASIBJ010000352.1 GCA_030045215.1 Streptosporangiaceae bacterium
AGGGGCGACGACCCTGCCAACGGCGCGGACCCAGTGAACGGCGCGGGGCCGGTTACCGCCGCCGACGCAGGGACCAGCCCGGCCGTTGCGGCAGTTCCGGTTGTTTCTGCGATCCCGTTACTCATCTCGCCGCTTCCTCTCCAGCCAGCCGGGAACCGAGTTCTCGGCAGTCTAACGCAAGTTTGCAGTTGACTGCAAATATGCATTGCGATGTAGACTGTGACCCATGACCGAGCAGGGGCTGCGCGAGCGCAGCAAGATCAAGCGCCGGGCCGCGATCACCCGTGCGGCCTACGAGCTGTTCGCCGAGCGCGGCTACGACGCGACCACGGTCGCCGACATCGCCGAGGCGGCCGAGGTCTCGCCGCGAACCGTCGCGATGTACTTCCCGGCCAAGCAGGACATCGCGATGTCGCGTGTCAGCGACGCAGTCGAGAGCCTGACCGCCGCGATGGACGAACGTCAGCCAGGCGAGTCAGTCACCGGTGTTTTGGGCCGCTGGCTGCTGACCACCCAGACCGAGCCCGAAGACCGGGAACAGCGCCTGCTTGCCCAGCGCATGTTCGCCGCGAACCCGCAGCTCGCGGCGCTGCGCACGGCTCGCATGACGGCGGTGGTCCGGCAGGGCGCCGCCGCCATCGCCGCCGACACCGGCGCCGACCCTGACGCCATCGGCCCCCGGCTCGCCGCAGCCGCCACCGCCGCCATCGTGGCCGAGATCCTTGACACCGAGCCGGGCGCGCGGCGCCAGGAGGCGATCGCCGCCGCGAGCCGGTTCATCCAGGCGGGCATCGCCGCGCTCTGACGCGGAGCCTGCGGCGGCCTCAGGGAGCGTTCCCGCAGACCTTCGGCGCCAGCAAGAACCTGCCGGCGGTGCGGAGCGCTGCTTCCTCCTGCTCAGCTACGACGAGGTCACGTTCAGCCTCCCGCAACGCCGAGCCGGTCGAGCAGATAGCACAATGGCTGCACCCCGCCGGCCTTCGGCCTGCGCGCCGGCGGATCTGAGCACGCTGGCCGGCCCCGGCCGGCAGCGGAACGGAGCGCGAGTCCCTGTGACGACCGGTTCGGTGCTGATAGCCGGCACGACGTCCGACGCCGGTAAGTCCGTGCTGACTGCCGGCATCTGCCGGTGGCTCGCGCGCCAGGGTGTCCGGGTAGCACCGTTCAAGGCGCAGAACATGTCCAACAACTCGGTGGTGGCGCCGGACGGCGCGGAGATCGGCCGGGCCCAGGCGATGCAGGCCGCGGCGTCCGGCGTGGCGGCCGAGGCCGCCATGAACCCGGTGCTGCTCAAGCCGGGGACCGACCTGACCAGCCAGGTCGTGTTGATGGGCCATGCGGTCGGCGACACCTCAGCCGACGGGTACTGGCGCGCGGGAGCGGGCCGCGAGCGTCTGATGGCCACGGTGCTGGACGCCTATGACGATTTGCGATCCCGGTTTGAGGTCGTCGTCTGCGAGGGCGCCGGCTCGCCCGCGGAGATCAACTTGCGCCGCGGTGACCTGGCCAACATGGGCCTCGCCCAGGCCAGGCACCTGCCGGTGATCGTCGTCGGCGACATCGACCGCGGTGGCGTCTTCGCCGCCTTGTACGGCACGCTCGCGCTGTTGGGGCCGGCCGATCAGGCGCTGATCAGCGGGTTCGTGATCAACAAGTTCCGCGGGAGTCAGTCGCTGCTGATGCCTGGCCTGACCGATCTCACCGCGCGGACCGGCAGGCCGGTCCTGGGAGTCGTGCCGTACCTGAACCGGACCTGGATCGACGCCGAGGACGCCGTCGCGACCGAGAGCCGTTACGGGCCGGACGACACGCCCGACACCGGCCGGTCGCTGCGCATCGCGGTCATCCGTCTTCCCCGGATCTCCAACTTCACCGACGCCGACGCGCTCGCGCTCGAGCCGGGAGTCTCGGTCCGGTTCGTCGGCTCGCCGGGGGCGCTGGAGGACGCCGACCTGGTGATCCTGCCGGGGACGAAGGCAACAGTCGCCGACCTGACCTGGCTGCGCGCGCGAGGGCTGGACGATGCGCTCGCGAGGCGGGTCAAAGGCGGCCGGCCTGTCCTCGGCATCTGCGGCGGCTACCAGATGCTCGGCACGGTCATCCACGACGAAGTCGAGAGCCGTTCCGGCACCGTGCGCGGGCTCGGCCTGCTGCCGGTCGAGACGCGCTTCGCCCCGGCAAAGACCCTGCGCCGGCCGTCCGGCTACGCCGGCCTCACCCCGGTTGCCGGGTATGAGATCCATCACGGCACAGTCGAGGTCACCAATGGCCGACCATGGTTCACGAGCCGGCCGGGCGACGAAACCACGGCACTCGACGGCTGTCGGGCTGGTGCCGTGGCCGGCACGCTCTGGCACGGGGTCTTTGAGAACGACGCGTTCCGCCGGTCCTACCTCGCCGAGATTGCCAGAATCGCCGGCCGAGACTTCGTTCCGGCCGGGGAAGTCTGTTTCGCCGCGGCCAGGCAGGCCCAGTTCGACGCGCTCGCCGATGCCATCGGCAGCAACGTGGACACCAGTGAACTGCTGGGCCTGATCGAGAACGGCCCTCCTCGCGACCTGCCCGTCCTGCGGTCCGGGATATGACGCGCAGCCGGGTTCCGCG
>JASIBJ010000353.1 GCA_030045215.1 Streptosporangiaceae bacterium
AGGTCTGCTGCTGCGGTCGGCTCCGCGGCGGGTGCGCAGGGCCAGGTGATGGTGATGGCGGCGACCGCCGTGAGCACCGATGGCGGTGGCCCGGCGGGAACGTACTCGGCCACCTCGCTCAAGCCGTCGGGCACGTGGACCGCGGGCGGGTCGGACGGGTCGTTCGCCTACTCCTACCCGATCACGGTGCCGCCAGCGGCCTCGAGCCTGACGCCTTCGGTGTCGCTGGACTACGACTCCGGCGAGGTGGACGGCCAGACAGCTTCGACGCAGGTGCAGGCGTCGTGGGCGGGCGACGGCTGGCAGACGCCGCAGTCCTACATCGCGCAGACGTTCATCCCCTGCCAGGACGATCCGGAGGGGTCGGCGGCACCGGAGGCCACGCAGGACGACTGCTACGACGGGCCGATCCTGACCCTGTCGATAGATGGCGCCTCGTCACCGCTGGTGTGCCCGCAGCCGTTCAGCTACACCTCCGACAGCACCTGCCTGGCCGCTGATGACGACGGTTCGACCTTCACCCACGTGGTGGACTCCGGCAACGGCAGCGGGACCAAGTTCACCGACTACTGGGTGATGACCGAGCGGGACGGCACGAAGTACTACTTCGGCCTGAACGAGCTGCCCGGCTGGTCCTCGGGTGACCAGGCGACGGACTCGGTGGACACGGTGCCGGTGTTCAGCGCGCACTCGGGGGATCCGTGCTATTCGTCGTCGGGGTTCACGTCTTCGGTCTGCACGATGGCCTACCAGTGGAACCTGGACTACGTCACCGACCTGCACGGCAACGCGATGGCTTACTACTACGACCAGGCCACGAACGCCTACGCCGAGTACGGCAGCAGCTCCGCGGTGTCGTATACCCGCGACAGTTACCTGGCTCGGATCGCCTACGGGTTCACCAGCGGGAACGCCTATTCCGGTTCCGCGCCGGACGAGGTCGTGTTCAGCACCGGGGACCGCTGCTTTACCGGCACCTGCGACCCGCTCGACGCCGCGACCGCGCCGAACTGGCTGGACGTGCCGTACGCCGACTACTGCGCAGCGGGATCGACGACGTGCACGACGACCGGGCCGACGTTCTGGTCGACGGTGCGGCTGACCTCGATCACCACCGAGCAGTGGACCGGGTCGGCGTATGTGGCCGTTGACTCGTGGGCGCTGACCGAGTCGTTCCCGCCGACCGGGGACGGGACCAGTCCGACGCTGTTCCTGGACTCGATCACCCATACCGGGTCGGATACCACCGCGGGCGGTAGCGCAGTGACGCTGCCGAGCGTGAGTTTCATCGGCGAGGACATGGGGAACCGGCTGAACCCGGGGAACGAGCCGGCGCTCGACCGCTACCGGATCGAGGAGATCACGACCGAGACCGGAGAGCAGATCCTGGTCTCTTACGAGCAGGTCGACCCGTGCAGCGCGTCCTCGCCGCCCACGCCGTCAGCCAATACCCAGTCGTGCTTCCCGGTCTACTGGCAGGTGTTTGAGCCGCCGACGCCGGACTGGTTCATCAAGTACTCGGTGGCGTCGGTGGATGAGGTGGATACCACCGGCGGGTCGCCCGGGATCTACACCTCCTATCAGTACGCCGATCCGGCCTGGCATTACGACGACAACGAGGTCGTGCAGCCGCAGTACCGGACCTACGGCCAGTGGCGCGGGTTCGAGCAGGTCAAGACCTTCACCGGGACCGGCTCGGACGCGCAGACCGAGTCGGAGACCACGTACTACCAGGGCATGTCGGATGACAACGACTCGACTGCGGTGAACCTCACCGACTCCCAGGGCAACTCCCACGCCGACACTGACCAGCTTGCCGGCGGGGTGCTCGAGCACACCGACTACGACTTCGCCGGGGGTGCGATCCTGGACTCCCAGATCTACTCGTACTGGGTGTCGGCGGCGGCGGCCACCCGGACCAGGACCGGGCTGCCCGCGCTGACGGCGAACTTCACCGGCCAGGTGGAGGAGTGGACGCGCACCGCCATCACCGACTCCGGCAGCACCACCTGGCGCGAAACCGAGACCGACACCAGCTACGACGCCACGACTACCGATGCCGACTTCGGGCTGCCGCTGTACGTGTTCGCGCACGGGGACCTGTCCCAGACGGCGCAGCAGACGTGCACCACTTACACCTACGCGGCGGCAAACACGTCGGCGAACCTGGTCGGGCTGGTGGCCCAGACCGAGGTCGACGCCGCGGCCTGCGGCGGGTCCGATCCGGACGGCTCCAGCGCGCCTACCTCGAGCGAGGTCAACGCGCTGACCGCGCCGACCAGCATTTCCCGCCCGGCCGACGTGATCTCCGACAGCCGTACGTACTACGACGACCCGCCGGTGCTCAGCGGCGGGGTGGCCGTGCCGTCGAACGCGACCTGGCCGCAAGCCGCACCCGCCAACGGCGAGCCGTCGGTGGTCCAGCAGGCCAACGGCTACTCCAGCGGCGCGTTCACCTACCAGACCACCTCGGCCACCGTCTACGACTCCTACGGACGTCCAGTCACCAGCTACGACGGGAACGGCAACGCGACCACTACCGCCTACACGATGACCAACGGAGTAACCACTGCGGAGACCGTCACCAACGCGCTGGGCCAGGCCACGACCACGACCTACGATCCGCTCCGCGGCCTGCCGCTGACGGTGACCGATCCGAACGGGATCACCACCACCATGGAGTACGACGGGCTAGGCCGCGTCATCGACGTCTGGGAGTACGGCAGGCCCACCAGCGACCCGGCGAACTACATTTATACCTACGACGTGTCGAACTCGGCGCCCACGCTGGTGATTAGCGAGCAGCTCAACGACGAGTCCGGCTATGTCACCTCGACCACGCTCTACGACGCGCTGCTGCGGGTGCGCCAGACCCAGGTGCCCACCCCTCAGGGCGGGATCCTGGTCTCGGATGACTTCTACGACAGCCGCGGCTGGCTGTCCCAGGTCAACACCAACACCTGGGACTCCAGCGCGAGCCCCGCCGCGGCGTCCTGCCAGACGGTGAGCCCGCCCGACTGCATCATCACGGTTCCTGACAGCCAGGCCCCGGATGAGACAGTTACCGATTTCGACGGGCTGGGCCGACCGGTGCTGGTCACCTCCTATGACGACTCCACGGTGAAGTCCACCATCGCCACCGCCTACTACGGCGACCGGGTGACCACGGTGCCGGCCTCCGGCGGCACCCCGACCTCGACGGTGACCGACGCGCTGGGCCGCACCACCGAGATCGACCAGTACACCGCCGCGCCCACCGTCACCACCAGCGTGGCCAACGACATCACCACGGTGTCGATCAGCGGCGGCACCACCCAGGCGACGACGTACTCCTATAACACCACCGGCGAGTTGTCGGACATCTCCTCCGCTGGGGAGAACTGGACCTACAGCTACAACCTGCTCGGCCAGGTCACCTCCAAGACCGACCCCGATGCCGGCATCAGCACGATGACCTACGACGGCGACGGCAACCTGACCTCGACCACCAACGCCGACGGGAAGACGGTCAGCTACACCTACGACGCGCTCGGCCGCATGACCGGCGAGTATGACGGCCCGAACTCCAGCTCGCCGCCGATCGCCATCTGGACTTACGACAATTCGAACGATGCGGTCGCCGGGATGACCGACCCGATCGGGCAGCTCACCACCGAAACCTCCTACGACAGCGCTGGCAACGCCTACATCCTGCAGCAGAAGGGGTTCAACGCGTTCGGCGAATCTCTCGGCGAGACCTGGACGATCCCCTCGGCGCAAGGCGAGCTGGCCGGGACCTACGCCCTCACCAACACCTACACGGCCACGACCGGGCTGCCGCACACCACTGTCTACCCGGCCTCCGGGAGCCTGCCCACCGAGACCGTCAGCTACGGGTATGTCCCCGGCTTTGACCTGCCCAACACCGTGGGCGGCCTTGACGGCTACGACCAGGACACCACCTACGACGCGCTGTCGCAGGTGACCCAGCAGGAGATCGGGGCGGTTGCCACTGCCGACCACGCCTACGTCACCGACACCTACGACCCGCACACCGGCAACCTGACCGACTCCCAGGTGGCGAACACGTCGGTGTCCGACACTCCCTACGACAACACCTCCTACGCCTACGACCCGTCCGGCAATATCACCTCCGAGACCGACGTCCAGGACGCTAACCCGGCCACCAGCAGCACCGGCGAGTCCGAGACCCAGTGCTACGACTACGACACCCTCGACCAGCTCACCCAGGCCTGGACCGCCACCGACAACTGCGCCGCCAACCCGGCCGGCAACGACGGCGCCACCGTCGGCGACGGCATCACCGGGTCGGCGTACTGGACCAGCTGGTCGTTCAACCCCGACGGGGAGCCGGCCACCCAGACCCAGTACTCGCTGACCGGCGGGCAGAACACCGTAACCAGTTACGCCTACAGCAGCACCCAGCCCAACGCCATGACCTCGGCTACCACCACCGGGCCATCCGGCACGAGCACCAACAGCTACGGCCACGACGCGGACGGCAACACCACCACGCGCGACCTGCCATCCGGAAACCAGTCCCTGACCTGGAACCCCGGCGGTTCCCTGGCCTCCGACACCACGACAGCCGGGGCAACCAGTTACGTCTATGACGCCGATGGCAACGTGCTGCTGCAGGAAGACCCCAGCCAGGTCACCCTGTACATCTTCGGCGAGCAGATCGTGCTGCACGCCAGCCCCGGCTCGACCACCGGCACGATCACCGGGACCCGATTCATCTCGCTGCCCGGCGGCGGGCAGGTCGTCCGTACCGGCGGCGGCATCAACTACTACTTCGTGCTCACCAACCAGCAGGGCACCGCCGTCATCACCCTCAACCATGACGCCCAGGACCCGCTCTGGCAGCAGTACACCCCCTACGGCGCCCCCCGCGGTACCGCGCCGTCAAGCTGGCCCGACACCAACGGCCTCCTCAACGACCCCACCGACGGCGATACCGGCCTGACCATCATCGGCGCCCGCCAGTACGACCCGACCATCGGCATGTTCATCTCCCTGGATCCACTCCTAGAGACAACCAGCCCCCAGCTGCTCAACGGCTACACCTACGCCGCCGATAACCCGGTCACCGACGAAGACCCCAGCGGCCTCATGCTGGAAGGCTCAGGGGGTGCCCCGTGCACGTCCACAACACCGGGCTGCCCCGGCTACCAAGCCCCGCCAAGCCAGGGCTCCGGCAGCAGCGGCGGCAACCTGGACGTATGCGCCATCAACATCAGTGCCTGCGAAAGCTCGTATGTCAACGGAGACACCGGGCTCATCGAGAACGACAGGGGCGGCAGCAGCGCACCGGCACCGACCGCCTCTGAAAACACAGGCTCCTGCGCCCCGGAGATCGCGTGCGACCCGTCTCAGCAGTTCGGAATGTCAAGCATCGCCCGCCCAAGCGCATCGAACCCGATCGGCGATATCGCGAACTGGTGGGGCAGCCTTGAGCACGTGGGGGAAGAGCACGCGAATACTGGTAGCAGCGGCTTGTGCGTCAGCGCTTTGGCGACTCTGGTCCGAGGCCTGGAAACGTTCGACTGCATTGTCATCTCTTACAACAAAAAGACGGGGATCATGGAGATCGGCTCCACGGAGACGGGCGGCTCGGTCCACGGCACACCCGGCATCGGACTCCTTTTCGGGCCGGAGTATTCGAACGCGCCAGTCATCCCAGATTTTCGTGGCGAGTTCTCTGTTCGCGGGGGAAGCGCCACCGTAGGCCCTGTTTCGGGCGGAGTCGACTATTCCGTGGGATACGCTCCCAACGGCAGTCGGATCTACGAGCTGTTCGGGGGCGTCGGACCACCCTCGCTCGTTCCGCCTTTCCTGGACCTCGGCGGTGAAATCCACGAAGGATATACATATACCTACACGCAGACCTGGGCCAGCTTCCGGGTTCCGTCATGGCTCTATGGCCTATACGGCCTCGCCAGTTTCTAGGGCTAGCGCTGCTCGCGAGCCCACCCGAGGTAGCAGGCACGCCCCGGTCTGATCGGCAGTTCACTCCGCCGGTCAGATCGCTGGCGCGCCGGATAGGTCAGGGCCGGGCGTGACCGGCACGGCCATTGGAACGCGGCACCTTCAGCCCAAGCTCGGCGTCGGCCGCGGCGGCACGCTCAGCCGCGTAGCTCCGGACGAAGGCCGACAGCGCGAACTGGTCCGCGGGACTGTCCTCGGTAAGCAGGCTGGACCGCACTAGCTCGCGCAGCAGGGCTCGCGCCTGGCCGACCGGGACGCCGGCCAGGCTGGCCGCCGCGCCAGCCGTGAATCCCGGGCCGGATAGCAGGGCGAGCAGGCCGAGCATCCTGGCGGCCGGGTCGGTCAGTTGCCGGTAGGAGCCCGTCAGCAATGCCCGCAGGCTGGTGGCCGGCTCGCCGGTCTCGACCGCGTCCAGCCTGCGATCACCATCCCGCAGGTCGGCGACGAGATCCCGGAGAGTCAAGCTCGGGTTAGCGGCGGCGCGCGTCGCGAGCGCGGCCAGTGCCAGTGGCAGCCGTGCTGACAAGCTGATCAGTTCCCCGGCTGCCTGCGGCTCGCCCACCAGGCGCTGGGTCCCGAGCCTGCGGGTGAGTAACTCCAGCGCTTCCGCCTGGCTGAGGACGTCGAGGAACAGCGGGCGTGCGCCCTCAGCGACAACGAGGCCGGTGAGCTGGTTCCGGCTGGTCACCATCACCGTGCAGGCGGGGTTCCCAGGCAGCAGCGGACGCACCTGGTCCGGGTCCTGCGCATTGTCGAGCACGATCAGCACCCGCAGGCCAGCCAGCAAACTGCGGTACAGCCCGGCCGCGGCGGGCGCTGCCTGCGGGATCCTCGCCGAAGACAGGCCCAGCGCGTGCAGGAAGCCGGCGATCACATCGGCGGGCGCCACCGGGTCGGCGGACGGGTCGAAGCCGCGCAGGTCCGCATACAGCTGCCCGTCCGGGAAGCGGTCGGTGACCCGGTGCGCCCAGTGCACGGCCAGCGCGGTCTTCCCGACGCCGGCGGTGCCGGCGATCGCCAGGATCACCGTCTCCCCCGCTCGGTCTCGTCGTGCCAGCGCGCCGCTGAGCACCCGCAGCTCGCCCGTGCGGCCGACGAAATCCGCCGACGATGGCGGCAGCTGCCGCGGCACGCTGCCCCGCCCGCTCCCGGGCTCTCGCAGCGACGCTAGTAAGTTCGGGCCGGCAACGGCGCTGGAAGCGCCCTGGCCCGCGGTGAAGAAGATGGCGGCGACCGCAGAGCGCGCGGCGGCCATCTCCAGTTGCTCGCGATCCTGGCTCTGCAGTGCGAGCGCGTCGGCGAGCCGGCGCACCGAGTGCCGGAACGGCCGCGCCGTCCGCCCGCGCTCCATGTCCGCGATCGCGCGGATGCTCACCCCGGAGCGCTGCGCCAGATCCTCCTGGGTCAGACCGGACGCCGACCGGTACTCGCGCAGCAGCGTCCCGAACCTGCCGTGTACTTCAGCGTCCTGTGTCAATCGCCTGGTCCAGCTCCAGCCTGATCAAACCGATGACAGTGCCTCATTACCGCCAGCCATTCCGCCACTTGTGGCTGGCACGAAGTGTGCCCTGTTTGCCGATAAATGAGCTTCGCTGGCGTCGTTATCAGTCCGCTATGATTCGATCATTACTGGCGGGCCGGGTTCTCTGCGGCGGTGAACGATGGCGGCCGGAACGGAGTTTTGCCTGCTCGGCCCGTTAACCGTGCGCTGCGGCGGCACGGCGCTGACGGTGCCGCGGGGTCGGGTGCGCGCGGTGCTGGCGGCGTTGCTGCTGCGCGCTAACCACGTGGTGTCGCTCGATGAGCTGGCCGAGGTGCTGTGGGGTGCGGACCTGCCGCCGTCGGCCCAGGTGAACGTGCAGAACTACGTCATGCGGCTGCGCCGCACGCTAGAGCCGACCGGGTCCCGGATCAGCACGCAGCCGCCTGGCTACCTGATTGTGGTGGCTGACGGCGAGCTCGATATCGCGCGGTTCGATGCCCTGCTGCGCGAGGCCAGGGCCGCGGCCGGAGATGGCCGCTGGCCGGAGGCGGCTGCCCGCGCCGCAGCGGCGCTGGCGCTCTGGCGGGGCGAGCCGCTGGCCGACGCCGACTCCGATGTGCTGGCAGCACGGGAGGCGCCGCGGCTGGCCGAGCTGCGATTGCAGGCGGCGGAGACGCGCATCGAGGCCGATCTGAATCTGGGCCGGCACGCCGAGGTCATCGGCGAGCTGCGGCAGCTGGCCGCGGCGCAGCCGTTGCGGGAACGGCTGCAGGCGCTGCTGATGCTGGCGCTGTACCGGGACAGCCGGCGCGCCGAGGCGCTGGCGACCTACCGCCAGGCCCGCCGGACTCTCGTCGAGGAACTGGGCGCCGAACCCGGGCCGGAGCTCCAGAAGCTGCACCAGCGGATCCTCGACGCCGACCCCGCCCTCAGCCTCGTCGACCCGGCAGCACCGGCGGCAGTTGCCGCGCCGATCCGGCCGACGCCGCCGCAGCAGCTGCCCGCTGCTGTGGCCGGGTTCACGGGCCGCGCCGCCGAGCTTGAGGCGCTGACCCGGATGCTGGACCAGGCCCGTGGGCCGGGGACGGTGGTGATCAGCGCGATCGGCGGGACCGCCGGGGTGGGCAAGACCGCGCTGGCACTGCACTGGGCGCACCAGGTCGCCAGCAGGTTCCCTGACGGGCAGCTGCATGTGAACCTGCGCGGTTATGACCCTTCCGGCAACCCGGCCGCCCCGGCCGAGGTCATCCGCGCCTTCCTGGACGCCCTGGGCGTCCCGCCTGGGCAGATCCCGGCCAGCGAAGAGGCCCAGGCGGGGATGTACCGCAACCTGCTGGCGGACAAGCAGATGCTGATCGTCCTGGACAATGCCCGTGATGAGCGGCAGGTCCGGCCGCTGCTGTCAGCCAGCCCGGCCAGCCTGGTGCTGGTCACCAGCCGCAGTCAGCTTTCCGGGCTGGTCGCCGCTGACGGGGCGCTTCCGCTGACCCTCGACGTGCTGACCCAGGCCGAGGCCGTGGACATGCTGACCGCCCGGCTCGGTACCGACCGGGCTGCGGCGGAGCCGGACGCGGTCGGTCGGATCGCCGACCTGTGCGCATGCCTCCCGCTCGCGCTGGCGGTCGCCGCCGCCCGTGCCGCCGCCCGGCCCGCCTTCCCGCTCTCCGTTCTTGCCGCCGAACTCGCCGATGCGACCGGCCGCCTGGACGCTCTGGACGCCGGAGATCCGGCCGCAAACGTGCGGGCGGTGTTCTCGTGGTCCACCCGGCAGCTCAGCGATGAATCAGCGCGGATGTTCGGGCTGCTTGGCCTGCACCCCGGCCCGGATATCTCTGTGCCAGCCGCAGCCAGCCTGGCCGGGGCAGGCGAGCCCGAGGCCCGCCGCCTGCTGCGCGAGCTGGCCCGCGCGCACATGATCGCCGAGCATGTCCCCGGCCGGTATGCCTTCCACGACCTGCTCCGCGCCTACGCCGCCGAGCAGGCCGGCCACACCATCAGTCAGGACGAGCGCGATGCCGCCATCGGCCGGGTGCTCGACCACTACCTGCACACCGCCGCTCGGGCCGTGCTGCTGCTAGTCCCGTCCAAGGAGCTGGTGGAGCTGGCCCCGCTCAGGCCCGGCGCCGTCGCC
>JASIBJ010000354.1 GCA_030045215.1 Streptosporangiaceae bacterium
CATCCCGAGCAGGCAGGCCTCTTGCGCGATCTTGGCGGGAGCCTCGTCCGCCGCGATCTGCTCCTCCAGGCGCTGGACCTGCAACTCACGCACGTTGGCGGACTGCTGCAGCTTGTCGATCTGGAAGCTGGCGCCGCCGAGCGTGGTGTTGATCACGAGCAGGCAGATGAGCCCGCCACCCAGCATGCACAGGACAAGCAGGATAAACGGCGCACGCGGCACGCCCGTGGCGTTGCGTAGCGGGCTGCGCCACGTGGTCCAGCCGGCCGCTGCCGCCGGGCCCGGCCTCGAAGCGCCGCGCGGCCGGGGGCTGACGCCAGGTCGCGCCGACACGCCGGGGCGGGTGATCGTGCCTCCTCCCAGACCTCCCCTGGCGCCTCCCTTGGCCGCCGGACCGGGTCGCTGGCCGCCTGATCCTCCCGCCCGCGGTCGCGGCACCGCGGGCGCACCGGTTGCTCGCTGCGACGATGCGGAACGGGCCGGGCTCCCGGCTGGCCGAGGTGCCTTGCGGTCGGGCTCTGCCCGTACCGCGCCACCGCCGGGTCGTCCTGGCCGGCCACTATCCGGGCTCCGGCGCCCGGCGCCCGGGGGTTCCCGACCCGCGCGCTCGCGTCCGGTCTTGGTCTCCATCGGTTAGCTCGCCCTCCCTGAAAACTGCGGGCCCAACGCCCTGTGCACCTCACGCCTGTCCCCCGGGCTGCTGTCGTGCCGTTGCGCCGTCATGCGGCCGCCCTGATCCGTTCGGCCGCCCGGAGCCTGGCCGGGGCGGCTCGCGGGTTGGCCGCTACCTCCGCGTGCGACGGTCGTTCCGCACCCCTGGTCAGCAGCCTCAGCTCGGGCTGCGCTGACTCGAGCGCGACCGGCAGGCCCCGCGGGGTGGTGTCAGTGGATCGGGCCGCCAGCGCGCGCTTGACCGCGCGGTCCTCGAGTGAGTGGTAGGCGAGCGCGACAATCCGTCCGCCGATTGCGATCGCGTCCACCGCCTCGGGCAGCGCGCGCCCGAGAGCGTCGAGTTCTCCGTTGACCTCGATTCGCAGGGCCTGAAAGGTGCGCTTGGCCGGGTTTCCGCCGGTCCGCCTCGCCGGGGCGGGTATGGACTCGCGGACGATCTCCGCAAGCCGCCGCGTCGATGTCAGCGGGGCATGCTGCCGCTCGCGCACGACCGCGTCGGCGATCCGGCGGGCGAAGCGCTCCTCGCCGTACTCGCGCAGCACCCTGGCGAGGCGGTCGGCCGGATAGCTGTTAACGATGTCGGCGGCGGTCAGCCTGCCCGCCTGGTTCATCCGCATGTCCAGAGGTGCGTCCTGGGAGTAGGAGAAGCCGCGGCCCGGGTTGTCCAGCTGCGGCGACGAAACGCCGAGATCGAACAGGACTCCCTGCACCACGCGCAGGCCGAGCCCGGCCAGGATCTCCGGCAGCTCGTCGTAGACGGCCTGGACCAGCGTGACGCGGTCCTCGAAGGCCACAAGCACCTGCCGCGATTCCTCGACCGCCGCGGCGTCAGTGTCGATGCCGACCAGGGTCAGCCCTGGATGGGCCGACAGCAGCGCGCTGGCGTGCCCGGCACGCCCGAGGGTGGCATCGACCAGCACCGCGCCGGGCTGCTCGAGAGCAGGCGCGAGCAACTCAAGCACCCGATCCCGCATGACTGGCACATGCGCGGCCGCAGCCGTACTCATCACGCCCCCTCGGTTTCCGGCCGCCACTTCCGGTGGCGGCCGCACTGACGTGCCTCTCGATGCCGGGCCGCTTGCTCCTGATGCCAGGCCGGCGGCTAGCATCCGATGCCCGGCCAGGCCCCCATCCGCGCGACTGCACCGATGGCCGGACGGTCCGCCTGACGCCGGGGAAGTGACGTCAGCCGGGTCAGGCCCTCGAGCACGGGTGGAGACCTCACCGGGCATCCGCGCCAGGCGTCATTGCTGCTGCAAGACGGCGGCGCCTACAGAACTCCGGGCAGCACCTCCTCAGATGCGTCGGAGAACGCGTCCTCCTGCTCGCCCAGGTAGGTCGTCCAGGCCGCAGCGTCCCAGACCTCCCGCCGCGTGTTGGCTCCGATCACCACGCAGTCCCGCTGCAGTCCCGCGTACTCGCGCAGGCTCGGCGGGATGGTGACGCGGCCCTGCCTGTCCAGTTCCTCGTCCGAGGCGCTGGCGAAGAACACGCGGCTGTAGTCCCTGACTGCCTTCGCCGTCACCGGCGCCGTCCGCAGTGCCTCGGTAATCCGGCTGAACTCGGTGGCCGGAAACACGTACAAGCACCGTTCCTGGCCCTTCGTGAGCACGATGCCTGCGGATAGTTCCTCGCGGTACTTCGCCGGCAGGATCAGTCGGCCCTTCTCGTCGAGGCGAGGCGTATGGGTGCCAAGGAACACCCGGTCCACCTCCCCTGTCCCCCACCCGATGCGTTCCGTGGGCCATTTCTGCCCCACGGGTCACCACTGTACTCCACTCTCCTCCACCGTCAATTCCAACGAGCCCGTGAGGCGAACATCGGCTCACCGATTACGCAGGTCAGCGCGGTGGGGCAAAGTGGAGCTGCAACACCCCCCAGGGCGGGTAAACCCGTTCCGCCGGGATGCCACGTACGTGAAGTGGGGGCAGTCCCGAGTGAGTGTCAGCAGTAAGGGCAGAGGAAAGTCACCGCAGTGTTACTACGCCGATATGTGAGCGGAATCGCTTGGCGGGCATACGAGGACGTACTGTCTGATCGCACGGTTTAGTCATTGCCGATGAACCGTTGCACCGGGTAATGCGTGCGTAACGTTACGAACTGGGCGCCTGGAGGAATACGTGGTCACCCATGCGGGGCAGTCGGCAGGCCGATCGCTTGACGAACTCGTGGATGTCGCCAGGCAGGTCAGCGCGGCCGTGCAGAGCGTCATCTCCGGCAAGCCCGATGCGGTGCGACTGGCGCTAACCGTCCTGCTCGCCGAGGGTCACATCCTGATCGAGGACGTCCCAGGCGTCGGCAAAACGATGCTGGCCAAGTCCCTGGCCCGGTCCATCGACTGCTCGGTCCGCCGCGTCCAGTTCACTCCCGACTTGCTTCCCAGCGACATCACCGGCGTCAGCGCCTTCAATCAGGAGATACGCGAGTTCGAGTTCAAGCCAGGACCGATCTTCGCCAATGTCGTACTCGGCGACGAGATCAATCGCGCGTCGCCCAAAACTCAGTCGGCCCTGCTGGAGTCGATGGAAGAGCGCCAGGTCACCGTTGATGGGACGACCTATCCACTTGCCCCGCCGTTCATGGTGATCGCCACGCAGAACCCGGTGGAGATGGAGGGCACATATCCGCTGCCGGAGGCGCAGCGGGACCGCTTCATGATCCGGCTGTCGATCGGGTACCCGGATCGGGAGTCCGAGCTGTCCATGCTCGACTCGCACGGCTCAAGTGAGCCGCTCGACGACCTCAAGCCGGTGGCCGAGGCCGGCGACATCCGCGCGCTGGTCGCAGCCGTGCGCGAGGTGCACGTGTCCGGGGCGATACGGCAGTACATCATTGACCTCATGACGGCCACCAGATCGTCCGCCGAGCTGAGGCTGGGCGCCTCGCCGCGCGCCGCGCTGCACCTCATGCGCTCCAGCCGCGCGTATGCCGCGCTGGACGGCCGCGACTTCGTGATACCCGACGACGTGCAGGCTCTGGCGGTGCCGGTGCTGGCCCACCGGCTGCTGCCCAGCACCGCCGCTATGGTCGGCCGCGAACTGCCCGACCAGATCTTGAACGCCATCGTCAGGCGACTGCCGCTGCCCAGCCGGTAGTAACGCGTCTCCGGTCAAACTGCCACCGCAGCGCATTCGAAGAAGGGCAGCCGGAAAGGAGAGCCGAGGTGCGGACATCGTTCCTGGCCGGACTGACGACGCGCGGGAGCTCATTCCTGGCTGCGGGCATCGCCGCGGCGCTGGCCGGATACCTGCTCGGCGAGCGCAGCCTGCTCTGCGTGGGAGTGGCACTTATCGCGCTGCCGGTGATCACCGTCTTCGCCACGCGGCGCGCCCACTACCGGCTGACCTGCGCGCGGCTGATCAGCCCGCCGCGAATCGCGGCCGGCGGGACCGCCCAGGTCATGCTGAGGCTGCACAACATCTCCAGACTGCCGACCGGGCTGATCCTGGCCGAGGACGCCATCCCGTACGCGCTTGGCACGCGGCCCAGGTACGTGCTGGACAAGATCGAGCGCAACGGCACCAGGGAGCTGACCTACTCGCTGCGGTCAGACCTGCGCGGGAAGTTCGAGGTCGGTCCCCTTCAGTTGCGTGTGGCCGACTCATTCGGCCTCGTCGAGATAGCCAGGTCGTTCTCCGGCCGGACCAACTTCGTGGTCACGCCCAGGGTTTACCCGCTGTCCCGGACCATGATCAGCCGGGCCTGGGCCGGCGAAGGGGACGGCCGGTCCCGCCTGACCGCCACCGCCGGCGAGGACGACGTGATTCCCCGGAACTATCGCGACGGCGATGACATGCGCCGCGTGCACTGGCGCTCGACCGCCAGGTACGGCGAGCTGATGGTGCGCAGGGAGGAGCAGCGCTGGCGCAACCGGGCCACGCTGCTGCTGGACTCGCGAGCCTCCGCCCACCTGGGAAGCGGCCCCAGTTCGTCCTTCGAGCTGGCGGTCAGCGCTGCCGCATCGGTCGGCGTGCACCTAGCCCAGGAGGGCCTGTCCGGCCAGCTGATCACCCACGAGGGAGCCAACCTCGGCAGCGGGATGGCATTCGAGGACATGCTGCTTGACGCGCTCGCGGTGATCAAGCCCTCACGGGTCAACGATCTGTCGGGCGGCATCAAGGAACTCAGGATCGCGAGCGCCGGCGTGATCATCGCCGTCATGGGACGGCTGTCAGAGTCCGAGGCGAGGCACCTCGCCACGTGCCGCAACGAGGGCAGCCAGGCCATCGCGCTGCTGCTAGCGGTGAGCACGTGGGCCGACCCGCGATGGAGCGGCGGACCCGGCCCGGCTGAAGCGGAGGCCAACGGGCACAGCTACGCGAACGCACACGCGCTCTCCGACCGGGCCGGGCCCGGCGGTGACGGCAGGCAGGCGCGGCCAGACGAGACCACGCCGGCGGCGACCGTACTGCGCGCGGCCGGCTGGCACGTCATCCGGATCGACGCGGGAACGCCGCTGGCCACCGCCTGGCAGCAGTTGCCGCGTGCCGCCGAGATGCTCGTCCCCGCGGCCACGCTGGGCGGCCACGAATACGAGCAGCCGGGACGGACAGCATGATGAATCACCGTCTCACCGCCGCGGCGGCCCTGGCCACGGTCACCGCGTCCTTCTCGCTCTTCGCGGTCTTGCACGGAGCCGCGTGGCTGGCCGAGGGCATCGCCGCGGTCGTGGTCATCGCGCTGGCCGGAACCCTCACCAGGGCGGCCACGGTTCCGGCCGCCATCGGCGCGACCCTCGCCGTGGCGATCGCGTCGATCCCGCTGATGGTGGGCTTGGGCTGGACGGGCGTGATCGGCGCTCTGGTGCTGATAGCGGTCACGGCGCTGAGCGCGACGGGCAATCGGTCGGCGCGCGGCTTCGCGATGCTGGTTACGTACTGCTCGTTCCTGCTGATCTACCTGAACGCCGTTTTTGCCGGGGCTCAGTCCTACGCGCGGTTGATCCCGTCGCCCGCCTCGATGAGCGCACTGTGGAAACTACCCTCGCAGGCATCGCCGCAGTTCCAGGGCTCCCCGCCGATCCTGGCGACCAAGCCGGTGGATCTGGTGGCGGTCGCCGGCATCGGCGCGATCGCGATCATCGTGGACTACATGGCCGTGCGCATTCGGCGGCCCGCACTGGCCGGGCTTCCGCTGCTGCTGTTGTTCTGCGTGCCGGTGGCCAGCAACCTGAAGGGCTTCGGGTTTGGCCAGTCCATTTCCTTCGCTCTTGCGATCGCCGGCTACCTCACGCTGCTGTCGACCGATGGCCGACAGCGACTGCGGATGTGGGGTCGGCTCGTGACCGTGCGCCGCGTCAGCGGAGCTGACGAGGGCGGCGAGGGGCCCGACACCAGGGACCTGGCCGCGACCGGGCGACGCGTCGGCCTCGCGGCCATCTGCCTGGCGATCGCGATCCCGATCGCGCTGCCGACCTCCAGGCCGCATGATCTCTTCAGCAAGGGCAGCGGCACCGGCGGCCTGGGCGGCTCGGGCTCGAGCGACGATGTTTCACCATTGAGCGACGTCCAGCGCGACCTGACTCAGGGCAGACCGCTGCCTGTCCTGTCCTACACCACCAATGCCGCCGACCCAGCGCAGCAGTACCTGGGGCAGTGGGTGCTGAACTACGACCAGAGTAGCCAGTCCTGGCAGATAGCCAACGGCGGCCAGATCTCGCAGATCATGGCCGCGAAGATGCCCTACCGGGTGCCGGGGCTCCAGGCCACCACCCCCACCAGCACGGTCACGACAGCTCTCACCATCGGCTCCCAGCTAGGGGAAACGGCAGTGCCGGTGCCCTACGCCCCGGTGCGGATCACCGACACCAATGCCAAGGAGTTGTCGGAGGAATGGGGCACGCTGATGGTGATTGATGAGCTGCAGCAAACGAATTTGCGGCTGACCGTCACCAGCGAGGCACCCGCCGATCTCACCGCGGACGAGCTCAACGCGGATTACCAGGGCGTCCCGGCCTCCATCCAGAGCACCTACGGCAACTACAAGGGACCGGATGCGAGCCAGCTGCGGGCGCTAGCGGACCTGCACACCGTCAACGCCACTACCCCGTATGAGTACGCCTACGATCTGCAGCACTGGCTGGACTCCTCGGAGTTCACCTACACGCTCACGCCTCATCTTCCTGACACCAGCGGCTGGCTCTATCAGTTCCTCACCAAAGACCGCCGCGGGTACTGCGCGCAGTTCGCGGTGGCATTCGCGGTCCTGGCCAGAACGCTCGGCATCCCGTCGCGGGTCGTCGTCGGCTACACCGCAGGAAGCCGGGAGCCCAACGGCACGTGGCAGGTGACCACGGCCGACGCGCATGCCTGGCCCGAGCTGTTCTTCGGAGGGTACGGATGGGTGCGGTTCGAGCCGACCCCCGGCGGCCCTAATGGCCAGGGCACGGCCGAGGAACCGGGGTATACGACCCACTTCCGCGGCTTCAGCGCACCACCGTCAAGCAACTCGGGCACCGGCGCGCTTGCTCCCACCACGCCCGCTGACACCGCGCCGGGCACCTTGAAGGGCTGCCACCTGCGCTTGGCCGATTGCAAGAACCAGTCGACCGGCGGTCAGCCACTGAAAAATCCGGCGGCCTCGCACGGTTTCCCCGTCGGCATACCGATTGCCATCGTGGCGGTCCTGTTGCTGGCTTCGCCCGCCATCGGCCGCTGGGTGACCAGGCGCCGTCGCTGGATGGCCGCCTCCAGCGACGCGGAACTCGCACTGGCCGCCTGGAGGGAGCTACACGACGACCTGACCGACTACGGCGTCAACACGCTTCCGAGCGATTCGCCGCGGATGACGGTCATCAGGGTGTCCGACGCCGCCCGCCTCAAGCCGGCCCCGCGCCAGGCCCTGGCCAGGATCGCCTCGGCGGTGGAGCGCGCGCGGTATTCGCTCGGCACTCAGCCGGGCGCCCGGCTGCGGGCCGACGAGGCCGCCGTCCGCAAGGCGCTGGCCTCGAACGCAACCAAGCCTCAGCGCCTGCGGGCGCTGCTGCTGCCGCCGTCCACCCTCGCCGCGGTCAGCAATGCCTTGCAGTCAGCAGGCCGAGCCACGAGTTGGATTGACTGGTCCTGGCCGACCATGCGCCACCAGTTCCGCCGGATCGTGCAGCACCGGGCTAGCTGACCCAGCGCGCCCGGCCCGGTCCCCGACCTTCATCGGTTTCCCATAACGGACAGACTGGCACGAAAATACAACCGGTCGGTGAAGAGTCAGCCGGGATGCGGGGCGCAGCTACCGGTCGCGCTCCTGGCGACGGCGCCAGCGCTCTTCCATCCGCTCCATCATGCCGCCCGAGCTGCTCGCGGGCTTTGGGGGCTTACGGCTGCCCCTGGTCCGGCGATCCACCAGAATGCCGGTCATCTTGCGGTAACTCGCGATGGCCCACATGCTGCTGGCCAGCATGATGACGAAGCCGGCGACGTCGAGGTACGCGTGCTTCGTCAGCAAGCCAGCCACCAGCACGCCAACGCCGACCAGGAACCCGACGGCCGACTGGATGACACGTCGGCGGTAGTGCACCCTGGGGTCTTTGGCCCGCATGATCCGGGCAAGTCGCGGATGATCGGAGTACAGCGCCTGCTCAATCTGCTCGAGCTGGCGCTGCTCGTGCTCAGAGAGCGGTA
>JASIBJ010000002.1 GCA_030045215.1 Streptosporangiaceae bacterium
TGCTGGCCGACTACTTCGACGCCACCGGGTTTTCACCCTCAGACCTCCGCGAACGGATCCTCGCCGGCACGCCCAGCAGGATGGCCGCCATCATTCAGCGCGCCGTCGATCGCGGCGAGATCGACCCCGGGCGGCTCAGCCCGCGCATAGCATCGCTGCCGGTCGATCTCGTCCGTCACGACCTGATCATGAGCCGGGCGCCGGTAACCGAGGACACGCTGGTCGAGATCGTCGACCACGTCTTCCTTCCCCTGGTCCAGGCGGGCCGCCAAGGCGGAGAGGAGGGACATGATCGAGGCGAGAGGTCCGCGCGGTGCGCAGCGCGCGCAGGTCGCTGACGGGTGTCCGGAGCCCGCGGAACTTTTCAGGCTGGTTGCGTACCCTGTGCCGGCGGCGTTTGGGCGGCTGGCTTGGCGAGCCGGCTGGCAACCAGGGTGACGAGCACGCCGATCCCCACGCCGCAGAGCGTCCACAGCACCCGGTAGCCCACGGCCGCATAGTTGGAGGGCTGAGGAAGGTCTACCAGGATCAGCACTCCGGCGGCGATGGCGCCGCAGTAGAGCGCGTAGTTCCAGAAGCGGGTCGCCGCCCCGTGCATGAACAGGACAAGCGCGACCACCTCGAGGCCGCGCGCGATCACGAACAGTCTCAGGCCGTGTTCGCTGGCGGGGATCAGCAGGAGAAGCGCGGCGGCCCCGGAGCCGATGAGCGCGCCGGCGATCCGCTGCGCAGCGACGAGGGTGGTCTGCTGCAGGCCCGGCTTCATCGCCACGATGGCCGCGATCGGTATCCAGTAGCCGTGCGAGAGGTTCAGTCCGAACGCGAGCGCGACGGCGCCGGCGATGGCGAGGGCGCGGACCGCCGCGAACATGATCAGCGGCCGGGTCATGGCCTGCCGCGTGGTGTCACCGGGGAACTCCTGCACTGGCCGGGGCCGGTCCTCGCGCCCGCGGATCAGCCACCAGAGGAACGTTGCCGCGATCCATAGCGCCGACCCGCCGGCCCAGGCGAGCACCTGAGCCCAGGTGTAGCTGGTGATCCGGGTGTAATGGTGCAAGCCGGATGCGATCCCGAGAGCGACGATGAACCAGAGGTTCAGCAGCAGGGCCGCGGCGAACCTGCGCACTCCGAGCACTGCCGCCAGCCCGGCTGCCAGCGTGACCGCGAAGGCCGCGAGGACGAGCCAGCCCCAGGCGTCTGCGCCGATGCCGAAGCCCAGCGCGGTGAGCGCTGCGCCGATCAGCGCAAAGATGGTGATGTGCGACGCGCGCGGCCCGTAGCTGCCTCCTGGGTCGGCCAGCCATGCAGTCAGCAGGCCGAACAATGTGCTGAGCAGATACTGCTCGTACCCGATGGCCCAGAAGACGACGAGAGGCACCAGCGCGAGGTCGAGGAACAGCACGGCTCGCGGCCAGTTGAGCCCGGCCGGGTTGCGCTTGAATACCTCCGCCAGCCAGTTTCTGGCCCTCCCGGCATCACCGCGCTGTGCGTCTCGCATGCTTGTGCTGGCCGTGGCCGCCCTCGCCCGGTTAGTCGCCAAGCTTGCCGCTCCCGTCTGGTCGGCGTCCCGCCCGGCCAGGTTCGCCGGTGAAAGTCACCCGCTAGTCCGGCGCTATCTCGGTGTACCTCCGCCGCGGGCGGACAACTCTGACTGCGTGCAGCCGCATCGCTCACACCGCAGCCGCCTGGCGGCCAGGCCCCCCTCGCGCCGAGCGCTTGCTTCGGTCATACCCCGGCACCAGCCGGCGTCACGAGGTCAGCGCGCGGAGTTCGACCCGGCGTCATGGCAGGCCGCCGAAGGCGATCTGGACGTAACCGCGCAGATCGACGACAAGGTCTCTCAGCGGCAACCGCGCGAGCCCCTGCAGGCCGCGGGCTACGCTGCCTAGGCGTTTTGCTTCGAGCGCAGCTCGAATGCCAGCACGATCTCGAAGATGCCCCGGAAGAGCGCGAGCAAGCCGGCCCAGATGATCAGGAACACTGCCTGCGCCCGGAAGGACTGCGCAGATACCCAGAATCCGATGAAGATCTCCAGGATCCCGCCCAAGACACCCAACCACCACGCATCGTTGAACGGCTTGCTGTAGATGGCGGTGATGACGTGCAAGCTGCCCGCCACTACGAGCAGGATGCCCAGGACCGAGGCCAGTGCCCAGAAGGCGCCGAACGGTGTCACGAAGGACCATATCGAGGCGCAGCGCCGATGAACAAGATGCCGAGCAGGACATGCGCCCAACCCCAGCTTCGCCGGACGGAGGCGATGACGAATTCCTCAAGCGCCGACAGCAGGAACAGGGCGCCCAGCAGGATGCCGATCGTAGCCACGGACGCGATATTGAATCGCAGGATGACAACAGCGATGATCACCCAGGCGATTCCTGCGAGCAGGTATGCCCACCACGGTCCGGCGAGCCGCCACGCCACCGCCATTGGTCCCGGCCCTACCCTCGTGTCGCCCGCCTTAACGCTCACCTAGCGCCCCCTAAAGGATCATGCCGGACTGGCTGATGAGCGTCCGGGCCTCCCCGGACACCGCACGTGCCAGTTGTCATCGCCGAGGATGGCCGTTCGGGCAAGCGCCCTCACGAAGTCGCCACCGACTGCCGCCCTGGGCCTACCAGTAGCCGCCGCCTGTGACCATTACCTGATCACGTACTTCCTTGACGCCCTGTCCCATCCAGGCGGCCTGGATTGCCGCGTCGTGCTCGGTCCAGGTAGTGACTTGTCCAGACAGCGTGATCGTGCCGTCGGCGGCATCGACGTTGATCCTGCTGTCGTCGTCGAACCACGCGTATCGCTGAAGTGCCTCATTGACGCGCTCGGTTGTATCGGCGGTGCTGGCGGTATCGTGCATGACCGTTATGTCGTTGCTGATGCCGCGGACGCCGACGAGCGGCGCGATGGCCATTTCCGCGTCGTTGCGCTGCGTTCCGTTCGACACCCATCCGGTGAGCCAGACGTCCCCGTCGCTCGCGGATGCCTCCAGGGTCTTCGGCAAGGTGACGTTCTGGGCGAGCGCATTGTTTGCAGCCGTGGTCAGTTGGGCGTCGTCTCGGTAGGTGTCGAGGGGCAGCGTGACCATCAGGTGGTTGTGAACGCCGGTCACGCCCTGTACCCGGCGGGCTGCCTCGGCGGCTCTGAGGTACTGCGGGTAGCTAGGCACCGTTCCGTTCAGCGCTACGTCGCCGCCCATGTTCCTGACCGTGATGTCCGTGGAGTCGATGCCCGGATCGTACGCAAGCTCCGCCTTGACTGAGTTGCGTATCTCGTCAGCCTTTGCAATGGCCTTGGGCTTAGCCATAGTCGTCGTCCCCTTTTCCCCCGATCGCCGTACGTCCGCTTGAGTCCGGATCAGGACTTGAGTGCTTCCTGCAGCTCGCTGCTGATCTCGTCGACGGTGGCGTCAACCTCGTGCTTAACGACCCTGGAAGCACTCGTCAGCGCCTTCTCGACGGCTTCCCCGATGGTGGGCTCGCCGGCCACCAGAAGGCCTGCGCGGTCAGCCGTGAGCTGGGCGGCCGCCTCGCGTAGTTCCTTGCGCGGCAGGGTCCCGCCCCCGAACCACTCAGGGATGACGCGGTATTCCGGCCGGTCCGCGCGCTTGACGATGCGGGGCTTGCCGTCCTGCTGATCGATCACAGCTGCGTCGTACTTGCCTATGACCTTGTCCTTGTGGAGCTGGTCGATGGACTCCAGCGCGCCCCGTGCGTCCGTCACGCTGCCGAACGCCGCCGCGTACAGAACCATCTGGTCGTTGCTGGTCATCAGACCCCTCGGTGCACGCCGGTTGCAAATGCGGCGTCCCAGCCGGGTCGGCTGCGCCGCTAGGCATCGTTTTAACCGCGCCGGGTTCACTTCTAACCAGGGTCACGTGAGGTGCGGAAGGTGAAGACGGCCTCAGGCGCGAAGGGCACCTATTCCCCCATCCATGGTCATAAGGCCTCGGCGGGCTCGATGGTGTCGCATGCGATGGTCGGGCGGCGGAAGAAATCGCTGTGGGTGGTTTTGCGTGCGATAAGGATCAGGGGTATTCCAAGCGCCATGGCGACCAGCACGCCGGACGCGCTCGTGCCTGCCTGCTTGATGACCTCGTAGCCAACCCAGAAGCAGAAGAGTCCCGAGAGGAACGGGAGCATCACGCCGGTAACGAAGAAGCCGGCCTTCTTCAGCATCACTTTCCGGAATGCCACGCGCACGCAATGCCCGCGGCCCCGTAATAGAAGGCAACCAGAACTCCGATGTCGTCTATGAGGCTCCCGAATTCACTGTTCACGGTTGGGGAAACGGCCCGGAGAAGAAGGCCGAACAGGCACAGGGCGGCCAGGATGAGGGTTCCTAGCAAGGGCGTCTGCGTATCTCTCTCAACCTTGCTGAAGATTGGCGGGTATACCCCCCCCCCCCCTACTACCACGCCAGTTGCTGCTGTTGAGCCTGCTCACCGACCTGCCGCTCGTCGCAATCGCGACTGATTCAGTAGATTCAACGGTCTTGTCCCGGCCCGCGCAATCGAACGCTCGCCAGCTTCTGTCGGTATCGCTGGTTCTCGGCAGCCTGACCGCGGCGGCCGAACTGCTGTTCTACCTGACGGTGCGACACCAGCCGTCGACAGTCGCGGAGACCAGCCTGTATCTGTTCCTCTCTCTCACCCAGCTGGTCGTCATCTATTCCGTGCGCAACCGCGATCACTTCTGGCGAGCCAGCTTGATGTCGTGGCCGGTGCTGGCGGCCATGACTGCCACCGGCGCACTGACGCTGCTGATCCCGTACACGCCAGGTGTGGATCGTCTCTTCGCGTTCACCGGGCCGACCCTGGCGGAGATCGGGCGACTGGTCCTTTGGTCAGCGGTCTATCTCATCGTTCTGGACCTAGTGAAGGTGTGGTACTTCAAGCTTGTGGGCAGGAGACAGGATCGCCAGCGCTCGCCGGTTCTTGCGACCTCATGAGTCCGGCTCTGCCGGGCCTTCCGCTGGCCTCGCCCGTCAATGGCCCGTGGCCACCTGCGGGATGGACCCGCCACGGTCAGCTTCCGCGACCGGTGCTCGGGCGCTGGTCATGACCTCACCGGGTGGGATTCGCGGCCGGCCGCGTCCGCTGCGCCGGAGTCGTGCTCTATCACCGGCGAGCAGCTGCAGAGGGCGACGGGTATGGCCTGGGGGACCGGCTGGGGCTGGGGCTGCGGATCGGGGGGCGGGGCGGGCTCGGTGTCGAAGGTTCTGAGCTCGGCGAGCCGTCGCCGGGAGGGCAGCAGGATGATGGCGACGAACACTCCCAGGCCGAGGATAGCGGCGGAGATGGCGAAAGCCGTGGTGTAGCCGTAGGTGGCCGCGGTCGCCGGCGCCAGCGGGCCGGTGTGGTGCGCGGCCAGGTAGGTGGCGGTAGCGGTCAGCGCCACGGTGCTCAGCGCCGACAGCCCGATGGATCCGCCGACCTGCTGCGTCGTGTTGACCAGCGCCGAGGCCACGCCGGCGTCCTGGGGGCGAACGCCGGCGGTGGCAGTGTTGATGGTCACGGCGAAGGTGATGCCGAAACCCAGGCCCAGGACGATTACGGCGGGCAGGATGACGGCGGCGTAGCTGGAAGTCACAGTGAGCTGGGTCAGATAGATCATGGCGCCGGTGCCGAGCAGCATGCCCGAGGCGATCAGTACCCGCGGCCCGACTCGCGGTAGCACGATGCTGGACACGGTAGAGCTGACTAGGATGCCGGCCACGAACGGCAGGAACAGCAGCCCGGAGGTCAGCGGGCTGTATCCCTTAACTTGCTGCAGGTAGTAGACCAGGAACAAGAAGACGCCGAAGAGCGCGATGCCGGTCAGGCCGAGCACGGCATAGGAGCCGCCCCTGGTCCGGTCCAGGATCACCCGCAGCGGCAGGAGCGGATGCGCGGACCGCCGCTCGGCCGCCACGAACGCGGCCAGCAGCAGCGGGCCAGCGACCAGGCAGGTGATGGTCACCGGGGCGGCCCATCCGGCGGTCTCGGCGCGAGAGAAGCCGAACACGATGAGGAACAGCCCGGCGGAGGCAAGGACGGTGCCGGGCCAGTCGAGCCGCGGCCGGATCGCGGGCCGGCTGGCGCGGATGTAGGCCAGGGCGCCGGCAATGGCGATCGCGGCAAAGATCAGATTTACAAACAAGGTGTAGCGCCAGGACAGGTACTGGGTCAGCAGCCCGCCGAGGATCAGGCCCACCCCGGCGCCGCCAGAGGACACCGCGCCGTAGACCGCGAATGCCCTTCCCCGCTCGCGCGGGTCGGTGAAGGTGCTGGTCAGGGTGCCCAGCGCGGCCGGCGCGAGGAGGGCGCCGAACGCGCCCTGCAGGGTCCGCGCCGCGGCCAGCATCGGGAACGAGACCGCAGCGCCGCCGATCGCCGAGGCGACAGCGAACCCAGCCAGGCCGGTGATGAGAACCCGCTTCCGGCTGAACATGTCGCCAACCCGGCCGCCGAGCAGCAGCAGGCTGCCGAAGGCCAGCGCGTAGCACGTCACCACCCACTGCCGGTCATTGTCGGAAAACCCGAGGGCATGCTGGGCTGAAGGCAGCGCGATATTGATCACGGTGGCATCCAGCACCACCATCAGCTGCGCGACTGCGACCACCACCAGGATCAGCCAGCGACGGCCAGCCGGGGCTGCCTGGCGGTCTTGCGCGTCAGATGCGGGTGAGGCCGCAGGCCCGGTCTCGGATTGCTGCGACCGGGTGGCCCGGCCCGCGCTGGAGGCTGGCGAGGTCACGGCGTCTCCCTTGGATCCTGGCACTTCCTGGCGGCCGTGCGACTTTCGCGACAAGCCCAGCCTTGCTACCAGCGAGGTGAGAGGCCGTCACCGGATCCAGGTGATTGCAAGGCTGCGTCAGCTTGACGCTCCACCCGACGGGCGCAGGCCCCTCGCAGAGACGCTCCGGGTTGCTGCGAGGCAGGTCAGAAGTCGTCACCGGGTCCCGCCGCACCGGGACACTGCCGGACAGGAACGTGCACGTGCTGGCCCCGCGGGTCACCGGATCCCGGTGATCCGTTGTCACCTGGCCGCCGGTGATGCTTGCGTCATGGACGCGGCACCCGCCCCGTACATGATCCGGATCGACGGGCACCCCGGCGCCGCCGTGCTGTCTGCGTTCCCGGCGCTGGTGCCGCAGCACCACGGCGCGCACACCGTGCTCACCGGCCTGCTGGACCGGTCGGCGTTGTACGGCGTGCTGGCCGAGATCGAGGCGCTCGGCCTTGAGCTACTCGAGATCCGAAAGCTCACCCAGGACCGCAAGTCAATCGGAACCAGGTGACAGCCGCTCACTGTGACGGCCCGCCACATGCGCGAATGGGTCGTTCAGGTCAATGGCAGCAGCACCCAGATCGTGGCCGTGACCGCCGAGGCCGCCAGCCGGGCGTCACGGTCCTTGCGGTCTGCCCCTGGGATCAGCTGCGAGTGGCTTGGGCAGTGATCTCCAGGTCGAGGTACCGGGCGGCCAGACCCTTCTTCTTCGTGAGGCCGAATGCGTACCGGTCGATCCGGGTGGTGGCGCGCAGGGTCAGGCCGTCACGGCTGCCGCGAGACTCGGTCACAGCCAGTTCCACTGGGGCGGTCTGGCCGCGGGCGGTCAGCTGCCCCCGCAGCACCCAGCCGTCACCGTCCGGAACCAGCTGCGAGGACTCGAACGTGATCTGCGGGTGCTCCTGGACGTGCAGGAGGTTCGCGGACTTGACATCTTTGTCGCGCTGGGGGTGCCCGCTGGAAAAGCTGGTGGCATCGATTACCGCCTGGGCGGTGGAGCTGGTCACCGGGTCAGCGATGGTCACCTCCCCGGAGAGCACCCCGAAGGTTCCCCTCACGACGCCCAGTCCGAACAGGTGCCGGGTGGTAAAGCTGACCGACGAGCCGGATGGGTCGATCCGGTAGGTGCCCGTTGCCGGGATCTGCACCGTAGCGGTGGCCATGACATTGCCCTTCTGTGCCTGGGGTCCACGTCGCCCCTGCCGAAGGCTCTTAACGGGCCTTATGGGTCTTGTCGAATGGCGTCGGCGCATGTTGCCCGCCGCCTGCAGAGCCGGAATCCCGGCCTAAGGTCAGGCTGGCGTACGGCAAGGTGAGCAGGCGTCACTCGATTCCGGTGATTGAGGGACCTAACGGCCTTTGGCGTGGTCTGGTACTGCGGTCTCTGCCGACGAACGCTCCTCAGCCGTCCAGCGTGCGGGAGTTACGCCTGCTAGCCGTCGCGCGTTAGGAAAGCCGCTCGCGCGAATCACCGTGATCCGGTGACGCCTCCTCACCTGCCTGGCGGCAACGCTCGCAGTATCTGCCTCGCGGCAGGAGTCAGAAGCGGATTGAGATGGGTGAGCCCGCCTGGATGCGGCCAGGCGAATTCCGGCCGAAGGGGAGATCCTCCGTGAGTACGGAACAGCGAGAGAACCTCGACGCGATCCTGCGACAGAACGCATTCCCCGTGGACGGTGACGTCAGCGAACTGCGCCGGCGGACGAAAGAGCAAACATCAGCGCAGCCGCTGCCCGCCGACGTGACCGTGACCGCAGGCGAACTGGGTGGCGTCCCGACTGCCGAGATCACAGTCGACGGAACCGAACCTCGCCATGTTGTCCTGTACTTCCACGGTGGCGTGTACGTGATAGGGGACGCATTCCAAGCCGCTGGCCTGGCCTCGCAGGTCGGCCGGCGGACCAGCGCCAAGGTCATCTCCGTCGATTACCGGCTTGCCCCCGAGCATCCGTACCCGGCGGCGGTCGACGACGCCTTGGCAGCCTACGAAGCTCTCCTGCACAACGACACAGCTCCGTCGGACATCGCCTTCGCCGGAGAGTCAGCCGGCGGCGGGCTCGCCATCGCCACCATGGTCAACGCCCGCGATCACGGGCTGCCGGTGCCCGCCGCGGCCTTCGTCATGTCACCGTATGCCGACCTCACGCTGACCGGGGCAACCATGGATACCAAGCGTGAGGCCGACCCGCTGCTCAGCCGACAACGCCTCCAAGCCAGGGTCGCCGACTATGCGGCGGGACACGACCCTGCGCTCGGCCTCATCAGTCCCATATTCGCCGACCTATCCGGCCTGCCGCCCCTGGTCATCCAGGCCGGAACCCACGAGGTACTCCTCGACGACGCCATCCGCCTCGCCCGGCAAGCCGCGACCGCCGACGTCGCGGTCACCCTCGACATCACCCCCTCGGTGCCCACGTGTTCCAGGCCTTTTATCCGCTCCTCGACGAAGCGGCCGCGGCACTGGACAGTGCCGGACAGTTCCTGTCGGCGCAGCTCGCGAGCACCTAGCACGTCACCGGCTGGGGAAGGGCAGGACACACACGGTCCTGCCGGCCACAGGCGGCAGGTTCATGAACCCGCCCCGTCTCCTTGGAAGGCCGAGCGCCG
>JASIBJ010000355.1 GCA_030045215.1 Streptosporangiaceae bacterium
ACACGCCGCTCGGCGAGGACGGCGACAGCGAGTTCGGCGACCTGATCGAGGACTCCGAGGCCATCCAGCCAGGCGAGGCGGTGAGCTTCACGCTCTTGCAGGAGCAGCTGCACTCGGTGCTGGACACGCTGTCCGAGCGGGAGGCCGGCGTGGTCTCGATGCGGTTCGGCCTCACCGACGGCCAGCCGAAGACCTTGGACGAGATCGGCAAGGTCTACGGCGTGACCAGGGAGCGGATCCGGCAGATCGAGTCCAAGACGATGTCCAAGCTCCGGCACCCGTCCCGGTCCCAGGTACTCAGGGACTACCTGGACTGAGGACGACCGACGGCATGAAAAGGCCCCTGGCTGCGGTGGCAGTCAGGGGCCCTTTTCGCTGCTGGCCTAGGTAGGCGGGCTAGAAGTCCTGGTCAGGACGGCTCCTCCGGCTTCGTCAGCCTGCCGGTCTCGTCCTGGATCTCGACTGCGATCTTGGCGAGAGCCTCTGCGTGCTTGCGATTGTGGTGCGCGCAGAACAACAGCTCGCCTGATCCGGGCAGGATTACGCGTACATACGCGGGCGCCCCGCATCGGTCGCACAGATCTAGGGAGTTAAGCGGCCTTGTAGGGGCTATTGCTCCGGTCATGTCGCCTCCTCACCTCAGGGACCTGTGTGCCGGCACACCGCCGGCGGCCCGTGCAATCAGTGATCTCTCAAGCATCACAACACTCGGGCAGGCCGTTTGTCATCCCCTGCGGGCTCCGAGTATGCCGAAGGCGAACATCCGCTATGCCCCGCCGTCCCGGCAGGGTGACGGTCTAAGGGGTTGCCTGGTGGGTTGTCCGGGAGACGCCCGGTATGTCGAGCGGCTGTCCCGGCGTGGTGGCCCCGGCCACGGTGCCGGGCCAGCTAATCTGCCTGTAGGCCGTGGTTGGCCTGCCGTTCAGCGGATAGCTGCCCGGCCCCACCGTTGTCCCAGGGAGCCTCTCGTGACCACCGTCAGCACGGTGTCAGCTAGCACGGGACCGGCTAGCGCGCGTTCAGCCCGCGCAGGATCTCCGAAGCGAGGCTCAGTGGCCGATGGGTATACCGCGCGGCATCTGACCGTCCTGGAGGGCCTGGAGGCCGTACGCAAGCGCCCGGGCATGTACATCGGCTCCACCGACGGCCGTGGCCTGATGAAGTGCCTGGAAGAGATATTCGATAACGCGGTCGACGAGGCGCTGGCCGGGCACTGCACCCGGATCGAGGTCACCCTGCATTCGGACGGTTCTGCCGAGGTGATCGACAACGGCCGCGGAATCCCCGTCGACATCGAGCCGAAGACTGGGCTGTCAGGCGTCGAGCTGGTCATGACCAGGCTGCACGCGGGCGGGAAGTTCGGCGGTGGTTCCTACACCGCCTCCGGCGGCCTGCACGGTGTCGGCGCTTCGGTGGTGAACGCGCTGTCCGGGCGGTTCGACATAACCGTGCGGAAGGGCGGCTACGAGTGGTCCACGAGCTTCCGCCGCGGCGTGCCAGGGGAATTCGCCGCTGCTGGACCTGACGCCAAGTTCTCGCCCGGCTCAGGGCTGCGCAAAGGCCGCAGGGTGAGCAAGGCCGCGACCGGCACCGCCATCAGGTTCTGGCCCGACAAACAGATCTTTGTGCCCGGCGTCCAGTGGTCATTCACCGGCCTGGCGGAGTCTGCCCGGCAGACCGCATACCTGGTGCCGGGCCTGAGCATCAAGGTAGCGGACGAACGGCCGGAAGAGGCACGACGGCAGCACACCGCGCTCGCGAGCGCCGAGCGGGGCGCAGAAGACGATCTGGCGGGCGCTGAGGACGAGGACGCCCAGCCTGAGGGTGCCTTTGCCCAGGGGGCCAGCGACGACTCGGCCGCCCCGTATGAGGACGAGACGCTGCCGGGAGAGACCGGTCCGACCGCTGGCCACGCCGCGGTCAGCGCGGACCAGCGGAGCGCGGAGTTCAGGTTCGTCGGCGGGATCAGCGAGTTCTGCGCCCACCTGTCGTCCGGGGAGCCCGGCACCGAGCCCGTCACCGACGTGGTGCGGCTGACCGGGTCAGGGCGCTTCACCGAGACCGTCCCGGTGCTCGACGACGCTGGCCACCTGACTCCGACCGAGGTCGAGCGGCAACTCGACGTGGACATGGCACTGCGCTGGGACACCGGCTACAACGCGACCGTCCTGTCGTTCGTGAACGTCATCGCCACCTCGAAGGGCGGCACGCACGTGACCGGCTTCGAGCGGGCCATCGTGCGCACCGTGAACGATCAGCTCAGGGCGTCGCGCCTGCTGAAGGCGGGCGAAGACGCGGTGATCAAGGACGACGTGCTCGAGGGCCTGACCGCGGTGATCTCGCTGCGGCTGCCCGAGCCGCAGTTCGAGGGCCAGACCAAGGAGGTGCTGGGTACCCCGGCCGCCTCGCGAATCGTCGGGCAGGTGGTCCAGTCGGAGCTCGGCAACTTCCTCGAGGGCCGGGTGCGGGGGGGCAAGCAGCAGGCCAGGGCGGTGCTGGACAAGGTCGTGGCCGCGGCGAAGACGCGCATTGCCGCCCGCGAGCACCGGGAGAATCAGCGGCGCAAGTCCTTCCTGGCCAGCTCCTCGCTGCCGGCCAAGCTTGTGGACTGCCGGTCGGCAGACGACCGGAGCGAGCTGTTCATCGTCGAGGGTGACTCAGCGCTCGGCACGGCCAAGAACGCCAGGGACTCGGAGTTCCAGGCACTCCTGCCGATCCGGGGCAAGATCCTCAACGTGCAGAAGGCATCGCTCGCCGACATGCTGAAGAACGCCGAGTGCGCCGCGATCATCCAGGTGCTCGGCGCTGGGTCAGGCAACTCATTTGACCTGGATGCGGCCCGTTACCAGCGGGTTATCTTCATGGCCGATGCCGATGTCGACGGTGCACACATCAGGACCTTGCTGCTCACCCTGTTTTACCGCTACATGCGCCCGATGGTCGAAGCCGGCCGCGTGTTCGCGGCCGTCCCGCCGCTGCACCGGATCGAGCTGACCAGCCCCCGCAAGGGGCAGGAGAAGTACATCTACACCTACAGCGACGCCGAGTTGCGTCGCACGCTGCTGGAGCTGGAACGCAAGAACCAGCGGTTCAAGGAACCGCCGCAGCGCTACAAGGGCCTGGGCGAGATGGACGCGCACCAGCTGGCCGAGACCACCATGGACCCGCGGTACCGGGTGCTGCGCCGGATCAGGATCGAGGATGCGGCGGCCGCGAAGGAGATCTTCGACCTGCTGATGGGCAGCGAGGTCGCACCGCGCCGGGACTTCATCGTGAGCGGCGCCGCGGAACTCGACCCGTCCAGGATCGACACCTGACGCACGGCCCAGGGCCGGCCGTCTCGTCAGCGGCCTGCCGCGTCGGCGATGAGGCGGACGAGCGCCGCTGGGTCAGTGAATGGCGTCATGTGCGCGGCGCCGGCCAGCTCGTGCAGCGTCGCACGCCGCAGCCGCTCGGCTAGCGCCGTCATGGCGCCGGGGGTCGACACCTCGTCAAATTCGGCCGCGATGAGCGTGACGGGCACGCGAATCGTGCCGACCCGTCCGGCCCGGTCATACCGCGCGATGTCATCAAGCGCAGCCGCCCAGATCCGGCGGTCGGCTTGCCGCAGGCAGGTGCGCGCATAGTCGATGACCGGGCCGCCCTGGGCCAGCTCGGCCCCGGTGAACCAGCGCCGCAGCGCGGCCGCGATGTCCACGGGCTGATCGGCGCGGAGCCGGTCCGCGGCTGCCGCGAACTGCGGATAGGGCGTATCGCGGCTGCACAGCAGCGTGAGCGTAGCAACCTGCCGCCGCGCCAGCAGGGTCAGGTCGAGCGCTACCTGCCCGCCGAACGAGTGCCCGACCACATGCGTACGTCCGGCCCAGGGCGGCAGCTCGGCGGCTACCCGCGCGGCGAGGTCAGCCTGCTCGTCGTGCTCGTTGACAGGCGTCACGGCCGGGCACAGCACCGGACCGCCGCGACGCAAGATCGCGGCGACGCCATTCCAGACGGCAGGCGTGAGCGGCGTTCCGTGCAGCAGCAGCCAGCGATCCTCCGATTCGCCCATGCCGGTACTGTGCCCGCTGCCGCGGGCGCCTGACCGGGAAGGCCCGGGCCCTCCAGGCTGCCGCGCGACCGGTGCGGGGCGCGGCAGCCTGGGCTTGGCCCGAGATCCTTACGAGCTGCTCGTGCTGCTGGAGCCGCCCATGTGCGTGCAGTGATGGGCGGTCCCCGATTGCGGGGCCGAGCTCGAGCCCGTGGACGGGCTCGAACTGGACCCGCTCGACGAAGTCGACGTCGAGGACGTCGTCGCCGTGCTGGTGGTGGCCGGCGTGGCCGAGCCGGTTGACGCCAGCGCCACCCCCGCCACCCCGCCGCCGAGCGCGGCGCCAATCGCGCCGGTGATCACGAGCCGCCGGATGCGCCCGGACTTGCTGGCTTCCATCTGGCTCCTCCCTTAGTGAGGGACCCCGGTTCGCCGGGGCCTGGCGCAGGACCACCGATGGCCTGCGCTCGCAGAAGCCAGCTTGCGTCCGCCAGCCGGGCCGCAGCCGTGACGGCGCTCTCAGCGCGGTATGAGTTGGGGCACGACCGCACGAGGCAGGTCGCGTGGCGATGAAAACCGGAAAACGGGCTGATCCCAGCCATCAGGACGGCGGGGCAGTACCGCCGATCGCCGCCAGCGGGTGGCCCAGCCGTTCGCCGGAGCCGTCCCGGCGGCCGACCGGCGGGGGCAGCTCCACCGGCGTGCCGGCCTCGGTCGCGCCGCGGGCAGGCCCTGGCCCGGCCCAGGCGAGCACGAGCATGTCCTCGCCTTTGAGGAACCGGTGGCAGCGGACACCACCGGTGGCCCTGCCCTTGGGCGGGAACTCCGCGAACGGAGTGACCTTCACCGTCGCCGCGGTCGTCCCCGGCAGGTGACGGGCGCTCCCGGCCACCGTCACGACCACGGGCCCGGCGGCGGGCCCGCCGGCCGCGGCCGCCTGCACCCCGGCCGCCGGATCCACGGCCCCGAACCAGATCACCCGAGCGCGAGCGGCGAGCCGGATGCCCGCCATGCCCGATGCGGCCCGGCCCT
>JASIBJ010000356.1 GCA_030045215.1 Streptosporangiaceae bacterium
GGAGGCGCCGCCGCTGAACTTGCCAGGCCGGAACGGGTCGGGTTCCGGCCCGGTCACCTCCGCCGCGGCGCGGTCATCCGCCGGCGGGCACGCCGCTTTGGCATCGGGCTCAGGTTCGGGCGGCTCTGGTCCTGGGTCGGTGGTGGCAGCCGCACCGCGGCCCGCCTCGTCCGCAAGTCGGCCATCCTCGTCCGCCAGCCGGCCCGCTCGGTCGGGCGGCGGGTCGGGCTCGTCGCGAAGCCGGCCGGGCAGGGAATGGCCGGCGGGACGGATGCCGCGTCCGGCCGAGTCGGCGGAACGCAGACCGCGGGACGCTCCTCGCCAGCAGGCACGCGCCCAGGCTCGGCCGGCGAGGTCAGGCGGCCCGCCCGAGCGCACCGGCACGCCTCCGCCCTGGCAGGGCCAGCCGATGGCCGGGCCGCTCGCCAGCCAGGGCCGGGTTCCGGAACGGCCTGTGCCATTCTGGCTGCGCCCGCTGCGCCGTAAGTAGGCAGGCCAGCGATGGAGATGAGCTCGCTGCAGCGCCGTCTCACCTTCGGCCTGATCGTCTTCGTGCTCGCGGGCCTGGCGGTGTACCTGGTCGGCACGGCCGCCCGCGGGACCAGCTCGCCTGGGCACCCGGTGCACTCCCCGGCTCCGAGTTCGGCTGCTCCGTCCTCCTCGGCCTCCGCGCCGGGCCCGGCGGCTTCCGCGCCCTCCGGACCGGACATCTACCAGTGGCTGCCGTTCACCCAGGCCGGGTTGGCCGACGCCGCGTCGGTGGCACGCCGGTTCGGCGTCGCCTACGGCACGTTCTCGTATACCGAGAGTGCCGCCGAATATGCGGCTTCGCTGCAGCAGCTAAGTTCCTCGTCGCTGGCCGGGCAGGTCGAGGCCGCCTACTCGCTGCCGGGCGTGGCCGCGGCCAGGGTGCAGACCAGACAGGTATCCACCGGCACCGCGATCATCGAGTCGATCCGCGCGTTCGGGCCGAGCAGCATCACGTTCATTGTCGAGATCACCGAGCACCAGACCGCGACGAGCGGGTCCAGCGACGTGACCACGTCGTATGCGATGACGCTTACCGGCAGCGGCTCGAGCTGGCAGGTGACGGACATTGAGCTCAGTGACCTGGGCAACTCATGATCTCCCGGCTGTCGGATCGCGGACGCGTCGTCGTCATCGCGCTCGTGGTGGCGGCGTGCGCAATGGTGGCCGGGCTGCTGGTGACGCCGGTACTGATGTTCGCCAGCGGCGGCCTGCTGACGGAGACCGGCGCCGCGTGCTCGTCGGCCGGATCGGGTGCCCAGCCGGCCACGAGCCAGGCCGCGGCCGACTCGATCCCGTCGGACTACCTGTTCTGGTTCCAGCATGTCGGCACCCAGTACGGAGTGCCGTGGGTCATCCTGGCCGGCATCGGCAAGGTCGAGAGCGACGACGGGCAGAGCGACCTGCCCGGCGTCCACAGCGGCGCCAACGCGTTCGGGGCGGCCGGGCCGATGCAGATCGGGATCGGCGGAGCGGCCGGCAATCAGTGGGGCGGCGCCCCGGTGCACCCGGCGAGCGAACAGGTTGACGGCGTGGCGACGGACGAGACCGGCGACGGCATCGCGAGCGTCTACGTGCCGGCGGACGCGATCGCGGGGGCCGCCAAATACCTGCTCGAGCATGGCGTCCTGGACAGCGCGGACGAGGCGATCTTCGCCTACAACCACCTCGAGTCCTACGTGCAGCTGGTGCTGTACTGGGCGAACCTGTACGCGCGCGGCGGGTACACGGTCTCGGCCGTGACGGTGGACGACGCGCCCGATTGCATCCCCGGCGTCGGCAACGCGCCGAACGACGCTGCGGCGACCGCGATTGCCTACGCCGAGGACCAGCTCGGTAAGCCGTACCAGTGGGGCGGCACCGGCCCGGACGCTTTCGACTGCTCAGGCCTGGTCATGATGGCATACCGGGCGGCCGGCATTGACATCCCGCGCACCTCGCAGCAGCAGTGGGCGTGGGGCCCGCGGGTCAGCCCGAAGCACGTCGAGCCCGGCGACCTGGTGTTCTTCGTCGGCGCCGACGGTACTCCCACCAGTCCCGGCCATGTCGGCCTCGTCATCGGCGGCGGGATGATGATCGAGGCATACGCCACCGGTTTCCCGATCCGGATCGCCCCCTACACCGACCGCGACCCGATCGGGTTCACCCAGCCCTGGTCACATCGCGGCGTCAGCATCGCGGCGGCCGGGTAGCAACGACCCGTGACAGATGTGGTCCAGATGGCCTGGGGCTGCCTAGTCTTGGTGCTGGCCGCGATGCGCGCGGGGCAGTCGCCGCGGTTTGCCCTCGCCGCGCGACTCGCGCTCGCCGAGCGCGCGAGATGAGGAGCTGATATGACTCACCCTGCCGTGCTCGGCGCGGGTACTTCGCCGCTGGGCCACATTGTCCTGTTGGCTGGCGCCCCCCAGCGCATACTGGCTCTGCGCCTGGCGATGTCGTCGGCGATCGGGCCGCAGTCGGTCGTGCTGGACGCTGGATGCGGGTCACTTGGAGTGCTCGCCATCATGGCGGCCAGGCTCGGTGCCCGACGGGTCGTCGCGGTCGACACCGGCGAGCTTGACACCGCGCGGGCGCTGTCGGAGGAGAACGGCGTCGCCGAGCGGATCGAGTTCCTCCAGTGCGACCTTGCCGATCTCCCGGCCTCCACCGGGAGCTTCGACGTTATCCTCGGGATGATCTACGACAACGAGCCCGGCCGGGACCTGGCGCGGCAGCAGCTCATGGCCGGGCTTGCAACCCGCGTCGCCCATCCCGGCACGGCGTTCATCCCCGGTACCGTCCGCTACACCGTTGCGGGCTACGACTCGACCGAGCATGAACCGACTGAGCGCACCCTGGAAGACCGCTGGGACAGCGCAGTCGGCGGAGCCGAGGCCCTCACCGGAATCACCTTGGGAGCGATCCGGGCGTTCCCCCGCTCCGACTATTCCAGCGTTGTAGACCAGCTCTCGCGGCCGCTGAGCCCGCGCGCGGCCCGGTTCGTCGGTGCTGGCAAGCAGGGCACGTTGCTCACCGGCCGCGAGCTATTCACCGAGATCAGCTATGCCCATCCGGAAACCGCCGCGGCCTACCCGCCGACGCTCGCCCTCACCGTCACGGCGCCCGGGCGCCTCGACACGACGATCTGGCGCCAGGAGCTCAAGTTCGGCGACCTGCTCATCCGCAGGACCGACACCACTCACCCGGTCACGCCGCCCTGCGACGTGCAGCCGGGCGACACGGCGATCCTTTCCACCGACGGCGGCTGGGGCAGCGCGATACCCCTGACCGTTGGCCACGACGACCGCGCCTGACAGCCACCGCAGCGGCTCGGTGACGTCAGCCTGCGTGCTGCGCTGCGGCCGCTCGCAGCCGCTGGCGCTCGCTAGCCAGCGCCTGATCGGGCGGCGGTGGCCGCCATGGTCACGTAATGCAGGGTGAAACTGCCTCCCGCCGCGTCGATCGCGGCCCCCATGCCGTCCAGCACCTGCTGCAGCTTGTCCGGCGAGAGCTGAGAATGGCCGCCGAAGGTTGGGACCTGGTCGAGCCACTCGTCGCGCGTGTAGAGGCGGTCCCAGTCGAAGCGCCACTGCTCGGCGTCGTCGAACCCGCCGGCCTGCCGCATCGCGTCAGCCGCCTTGGCGCACATCGTTGCGTAGATTTCCGGGCCGGGCATGCTGCCCCGAGACATCGGCGAATCGGGCACGCCCTGGCGGTAGGCCGCGGCGAACGCCTCCGACATGTCGGCAGGGAACTGGAACGCGTTCCAGAACACCGCCAGCCGCCCGCGTGGCCGCAGCGCCTCCCCCGCCCTGGCCGCGCCGGCAACCGGGTCGACCCAGTGCCAGGCCTGACCGGCGACGACCGAGTCAAAGAGACGGCCGGCCGGCTCCCAGTCCTCGAACTTCGCGACCTCGACCTCGATCCCGCGATCGCGCGCGAGGTCGGCCATCCGGGCATCGGGATCAACCCCCAGCACCCGGCAGCCGGCCGCCTGGAACAGCCGGGCGACGATGCCGGTACCGCACCCGACGTCGAGGACACGGGGTCCCGGGCTCTCGGCGATGATTCGGTCGACCAGATCACCCGGGTAGCTGGGCCGGGTCCGGTCGTAGCGCTCGGCGTCGGCGCCGAACGACTCCGCCACCTCCCGGTAGTGGTGGGACTCACGCTCGCGGGAAGCCGGGTGCTCGGACGGTATAGTGGTCATGCGCCCACTCTAAGTGGGCGTATGCCCATTATTAATCGTTTTCGCGCAGGGCGAAGGAAGGCTGACCGGTGCCAACAGGGGTGGCCCTCCGCGACGCGCGCGAGCAGTTGTTCGACGCCGCCGACCGGATCCTGTTCCGCGATGGGCCGAGCGCGCTGACCAGCCGGGCGGTCACTGCGGAGGCTGGGGTCGCCAAGGGCGTGCTGCACCGTCATTTCGCCGACTTCGACGCGTTCCTGGCCGACTTCGTGATGGACCGGGCCGGCCGGATGGACAGCAAGGCCGCCGCGCTGCTTGAGTCCGCCGGCACCGGCAGCGTCGTCGATAACCTCGCCGAGGCGCTGACGGCCCTGTTCGAGTCCGTCGCGGTGGCGATTGTCAGCCTCATCACCTTCCGTGACGACCTGCGGGCCCGGCTGCGTGAGGCCTGGCCGGCCGGCGTCCCCGTGCTGACCGAGGCCGTGATCATGATGGCCTCCTACCTAACCCTCGAGCGGGCGCTGGGCCGGATCGCTGACGACGCCGAGGTGGACGCGCTCGCTCCCACGCTGATCGGGGCGGCGCACCTGCTGTTCGCCGATCGTGACGGCCCGAGGCCCGATGCCGCGGCCGTCCGCCGCGTCGTGACCGCCGTCATCGGCGGCGTGCTGCGGGACCAGCCAGACTGAGCCGGGCCAGGCGCGCGGACTGTCGGCCCGCTCAGTCTGCTTAGTCTTGGGGACGTGGCTACACCGCCGGAAAGGATCAACGCGGGCCCGGTGACGTTGCGCCGGGTGCGCGTCACCGACGCGGGGGCTATCGCGGCCGCGGTCAGCGCGAGCATGGAATACCTGCGTCCCTGGATGCCATGGGCGAGCGCGGCCGCGGCGGAGAGGCGGAACCAGCTGGCCAGGGTCGCGGAGGCCGACCAGTGGTGGGAGTCCGGAATCGGCTTCACCTACTCGGTTGTGACGACCGCCGGAGGCACGCTCGTCGGCGAGATCTCACTGCACCGGCGAACCGGCGATCACGTTGCCGAGATCGGCTACTGGATCGCCGCGAGCCAGTCCGGCCGTGGCTACGGGACAGCGGCGGGCACGGCGCTTACCGCGGTAGCGCTCGCGCTCCCTGGCATCACCAGAACGGAGATCCACTGTGATGCGGCGAATGGTGCCAGTGCCGCCGTCGCGCGGAAGGCCGGCTACCGGCTGGACCGGATTGAGCAACGCGAGCCCGAGGCATCAGGTGAGAGTGGCCGGCTGATGGTCTGGGTCCGCGATCGGGCTGACCCGTCTCAGGGAGCGGCGGCTGAGTGACTGGGGAGTGTTCGCAGGGTGAACGGCGGTGGCGGGCCGTCGGGCGTGAGAGAGCCGGAGCCGAGCCCGTTCCCCTGGAAAGACGGCTAATCAGATGACTCACTGATGCGGTACCCGACGCCGGGTGTGGTGGAAATGACCGGCGGATCACCGAGCTTCTTGCGCAGGCGTCCGATGGTGACCGTCACCGTGTTGGTGAACGGGTCGGCCTGCTCATCCCAGACCTGCTCGAGCAGGTCTTCCGCGCGCAAGAAGGCTGGGGCGGCCAGCATCAGCGCCTCCAGGACGCCGAACTCCTTGACTGACAGGTCCAGGTGCCGTCCGTCGCGGGTGACCGTGCGGCGAAGCGGATCAAGCTCGATGCCAGCCAGGCGGAGTCGCCGGGATCGCGCCGACGGCTGGCGGCGGGCGAGGGCGCGGATGCGGAGCACGAGTTCGGGAAAGTGGAACGGCTTGCCAAGGTAGTCATCGGCGCCGAGCCCGAGGCCGGTAACCCGGTCGCCAGGCGCGCC
>JASIBJ010000357.1 GCA_030045215.1 Streptosporangiaceae bacterium
AGCCCGAACGAGTCGAAGCCCATCGCGTGCAGCACGTGGCGACCGGTCATCCGCAGGTACCGGGCAAACGCGTCCGTGGCGATGTAGCCCTCGGGGTGGCCGACGTGGATGCCGGTCCCGCTGGCGTACGGGAAGAAGTCCAGCACGAAGAACTTCGGCTCGCCGGCAACCCGGTCGAACCCGTCGGCCAGCGGGCCGCACGGGTTAGGGCTGTAGAACGTCCGGGCCGCCGCCCACCGGTCCTGCCAAGACAGCTCGATCTGCTCGGCAAGGCGCGCGTCATACCGGAACTGCGGGTGGTCGTCGGCGGGCACGGCCGGTGTCGTGGTCGCGCTCACGTGCGCCTGCTGCTGCTCGCTCATGGCGTCGTTGCCCTTCGCTCTGGCTGCCTTGTGCTTGGCCGGGAAATAAAAAAGCCCCTCACTGCATGAGGGGCGGCCGCGGTGACTTACTGCGTCATCGCGGCCTGGGGAGGAGGAGGGTTTGCGAAGCGGTCATGTGCACAGGGTAGCGCGGCGGACATGGCGGCGCGACGGGCACTTGCCTGTGATCAGCCGGCCGCCGTTGCGAGCACGAGCGGCAGCACTGCCGGGGCTCCGGCCTCGCGCAGCCGCATGCTCGCGACTGTCATCGTCCAGCCCGTCTCGATGATGTCGTCGACCAGAAGCACGGGCCCGCTCAGGCCGGGCAGTTCGGCCAGGATGGCCTCCGGCACCGCGATGTCGTTCCAGACCGCGCGCAGTCGCTGCGCGCTGTTGTGCTGGCGCGCCGGGCTGGCCTTCCCGGCGAAGTCCAGCGTGCCCAGATGCGGGATCCGGCCGATTCTCGCGAGCTGGCTGGCCAGGCTGGCGATGAGGTGCGGCCTTGTCCTTGACGGCAGGGCGACGACGGCGGCCGGACGCTGCTCCCAGTTCCAGGTAGTCAGCACCGTGACCACGGCCGCCAGCACGTCGTCGGGCACCGGTCCATCGGGCACCGGTCCCTCAGGCAGCGGTCCGTCAGGAACTGCCCGCCGGGCCGCGTCGCCGGCCAGCAGCCCCCGCAGCCGGGGCCCCCAGCCGAGGTCGGTCAGCCTGCCCAGCGCGCGGCCCGGCCCGGCTGATAGCTCCGGGCTGATCTTGCCGGAGACCTCTATCCCGAGTTCCGGCATGCCGGTCGGCCACATCTTGCGCGGCTGGATCTCGATGCCGGGCCGGAGCAGGTGATCGCGGGCCGCAGACGCCGCCGCCTCGGCCACCGTCTCTGGCCAGGGGCGGTGCGTGCAGTTGTCACAGCGGCCGCAGGGGGCGGCGGCTGGGTCGTCGAGCTGGCGCCGCAGGTACTCCATCCGGCAGCCGGTCGTGGCGATGTAGCCGAGCATGGCCCGCTGCTCGTTGGCCCGCTCTGCAGCGACGCGGGCGTAGCGGCTGGCGTCGTAGACCCACGGTGCTCCCGTGGTCATCCAGCCGCCGGTGACCCGCCGCACCGCCCCGTCGACATCCAGGACCTTCAGCATCGTCTCGAGCCTGGTGCGGGACAAGTCGACCCTGGCCTCGATCGCGGCGGTCGACAGCGGCCGTCCTGACGCGGCCAGCACGGCTAGCGTGTGACGCACGACCGGCTCCGGCGGGAACGCGAGCGATCCGAAGTAGGCCCAGATGTCGGCGTCCTCACGGCCGGGCAGCAGGATCACGTCGGCGTGATCCAGCGCGCGCCCGGCCCGGCCGACTTGCTGGTAGTAGGCGATCGGTGACTGCGGTGCGCCCAGGTGCACGACGAAGCCGAGATCGGGCTTGTCGAACCCCATGCCCAGGGCGCTGGTGGCGACCAGGGCCTTAAGCTCGCCGGCCAGGAGCGCGTCCTCGGCTGACTGCCGGCCGGCCGGATCGTCCTGGCCGGTGTAGGACGCAACGTTGCTGCCCCGCGCACGCAGGAACGAGGCGGCCTCGCGAGCCGCGGCGACCGTCAGCGCGTAGACGATCCCCGAGCCCGGCAGTTCGCCTAGGTGCTCGGCCAGCCAGCCCAGGCGCTGCTGGGCCGAGGGCAGCCGGACGACAGCCAGGTGCAGGCTGTCCCGGTCGAGCGAGCCGCGCAGGACAAGAGTCTCGCCGTCGTAGCCCGCCGCCAGCTGCTCGGCGACGTCGCGGCTGACGCGCTCGTTAGCCGTGGCGGTGGTCGCGAGCACCGGCACGCCGGGCGGCAGCCCCGTCAGCAGCGTCCGCAGCCGCCGGTAGTCGGGCCTGAAGTCGTGCCCCCAGTCGGAGATGCAGTGCGCCTCGTCGACGACGAGCAGCCCGGCGGTCGCAATCAGCTTGGGCAGGATCAGATCGCGGAAATCGGGGTTGTTGAGCCGCTCGGGGCTGACCAGCAGCACGTCGACCTGGCCGGCCGCGACCTCGGCGTAGACCTCGTCCCACTGGTCGATGTTGACCGAGTTGACCGTGCGGGCTCTGATCCCGGCTCGCTCGGCCGCTGCTATCTGGTTGCGCATGAGCGCGAGCAGCGGTGAAACGATGACCGACGGGCCGGCGCCCCTGGCTCGCAGCAGCGCGGTGGCCGCGAAGTAGACGGCGGACTTGCCCCATCCGGTCCGCTGCACGACCAGAGCCCGAACATGATCGGCCACCAGGGCGCGGATCGCGGTCCATTGATCGTCCCGTAGCCGCGCGTCGGGACCGGCCAGGACCCGCAGGCAGGCCTCGGCCTGGTCGCGCATGGAGTCACGTGCCGGTTCGTCGCCTGTCATGCCGCCCTTAGTATCAGGCACCGCCGACAGCCGTGCCTGGCCGGCCTCGTCACCGGACCGGCCCGGCCGGGCGAGCGGTCGCGCCGGGCTGGATAGGCTGCCGGGGCGGGCCTGGCGAGGTTCTGGCGGATCCGGACCTGGCCGCCGCGGCGGATCCTTCTTACGTGAGCGAGGCCGGGAGGTACATGCAGATCGGGCAGGCGCCGGCCTCGGGCAGGCGGGCTGGCCTGCGGGCGGCTGGCGGAGCGCTCCTGGTCACCGGCATCTTCGCGCTGGCCTTCAACCTGCGGTCCACGATCACCGGCTTGCCGCCGGTCTTTCCCGAGCTGCAGTCGGTCCTGCATATTTCCGCTGGCGGCCTGGCTGTCCTCGCGGCCGTGCCAGTGCTGTGCTTCGGCGTCTTCTCCGGCTCTGGGGCGCCGCTCAGCCGGCGGTACGGCGAGGAGCGGGTGCTGTGCGCAGCGCTCCTGCTGATCGTGGTCGGCCTGGTGCTGCGCAGCCTGGCGCCCTCGGCCCTGCTATTCCCCGGCACGATCATTGCCGGCGCCGGAATCGCGCTGATGAACGTGCTGCTGCCGAGCCTGGTCAAGCGCCGCATGCCGGACCGGGCGGGCCTGGTGATCGGGCTCTACCTCCTCGCGCTGACAGCGGGGGCAATCACCGCCTCGGCGCTGGCGGTGCCGGTATTCACGGCCGCGGGTGGGGGACTCCCGGCCACCCGCCTGATCCTCGGCCTGTGGGCCGGTCCCGCGGTCATCGCCCTGCTCATCTGGCTGCCCCAGCTGCGTTTCCGGACGATGCCGGAGAGTGGTCAGGCCCGCCAGGCCGGGGCGCTGGCCATGCGCAGGCACGCGCTGGCCTGGCAAGTGACCTTGTTCATGGGCCTGCAGAGCCTGGCCTACTACGCGGCGCTTTCCTGGTTCCCGACGATGTTCAGGGATCGCGGCGTGAGCGCCGCCTCCGCGGGCGGCCTGCTCGCGCTGATGAACCTCGGCAACGCCGTGACCGCCCTGGCGTTCCCCGTGCTGGCGCAGCGGGCCAGGGACCAGCGCTGGCTGGCGGTCGTGTCGATGGTCATGACCGGGATCGGACTGGCGGGCGCAGGCTTCGCCCCGACCGGGCTGGCACCGGCATTCGTGGTACTACTCGGATTCGGCCAGGGCGCATGCCTCGCCCTCGGCATTTACTACACGATGGCCCGCGCGCCCGATCCCGTAACCGCCGCGTCGCTGTCGGCTTTCGCCCAGGGGGCCGGCTACCTCATCGCGAGCACCGGGCCGCTGCTGATCGGCCTCCTGCATACCGTCACCGGCGGCTGGAGCGCATCGATCGTGGTGCTGCTCGGTGTGGGCGTGCTGCAGCTGATCACCGGATGGCTGGCGGGCCGGCCCCTGACCGTGCCGGCGGGCTGACGTGCACGTCACCGGGCGACGGCGGGGGGCCCGGTCCGGCGCGGACCGGGCACTGCGGCCGAGTCGGCCCGTAAAAGGGTATAAACATATAGAATTCGAGCGGCATCGGTCGCCACCGGCTCACGGGACAGGCCGGCGTGCCTGGCTTGAGGCAAGCCGGGGCGAACCGGTCGCGCTCACTAGATGCCTGGTGGGGTGCCGGGCTCTGGCAGGGCCGACTTACACTCGACTAATCCCGCCCGGTCAGGTGCCGGGTCGCGCCAGTATCGCGGGCCGCGTTAGTTCCCTGCCGAGCATGAGGAGCCGATGAAGTGAGCTTGCTGGAGAGCATCCAAGGTCCGCGGGATGTGAAGAACCTCAGCGCCGAGAGCCTGCCCCAGCTAGCCGCCGAGATCCGTGATCTCCTGATCAGGGTCGTGTCTGTCAACGGCGGGCACCTGGGCCCCAATCTCGGCGTCGTGGAGCTCACCATCGCCCTGCATCGCGTGTTCGATTCGCCGGTTGACCGCATCCTCTTCGATACCGGCCACCAGTCCTACGTGCACAAGCGCCTCACCGGGCGTCACGAGGGCTTCGCCAGCCTGCGGCAGGGCGGGGGCATCTCCGGGTACCCGAACCGGGGCGAGTCCGAGCATGACGTGATCGAGAACTCGCACGCCTCCACGAGCCTGTGCTACGCCGACGGCCTGGCCAAGGCCTACCAGTTGCGGGGCGAGACCCACCGCGCCGTGGTCGCGGTCATCGGGGACGGAGCGCTGACCGGCGGGATGGCCTGGGAGGCGCTGAACAACATCGCCGCGGCCAAGGACCGCCGCATCGTCATCGTGGTCAACGACAACGGCCGCTCCTATCAGCCGACCATCGGCGGGCTGGCCGACCACCTGGCGTCCGTTCGCGTGTCCCAGCGGTACGAGCAGGTGCTCGACTACATCAAGACGTCCCTGTCGCATACCCCGCTGGTCGGGCCGCCGCTGTTCGAGGCTCTGCACGGGATCAAGAAGGGCCTCAAGGACGTCCTGCAGCCGCAGGTGCTGTTCGAGGACCTCGGCCTGAAGTACCTCGGGCCGGTCGACGGCCACGACGAGCTGGCCGTCGAGCACGCGCTCAGCCGAGCCCGCGAGTTCGGTGGCCCGGTCCTCGTGCACGTCATCACCAGGAAGGGCTTCGGCTACCCGCTGGCCGAGGAGAACGACGAGGACTGCCTGCACCAGGTCAGCCCGGCGAAGAAGGGCGCGCCGGCCAAGCGCGCGTCGGCCAAGGGCAGCCGGCCGTGGACGCAGGTGTTCGGTGCCGAACTCACCGAGATCGGCGCCCGGCGGCCGGACGTGGTCGCGATCACGGCCGCCATGCTGCACCCGACCGGCCTCGCGCAGTTCGCCGCGGCCTACCCGGACCGCGTGTTCGATGTCGGCATCGCCGAGCAGCACGCCGTGACCAGCGCAGCGGGGCTGGCCATGGGCGGCATGCACCCGGTCGTGGCGATCTACTCGACCTTCCTCAACCGGGCTTTCGACCAGGTGCTCATGGATGTGGCACTGCACCGCCTGCCCGTGACCTTCGTGCTTGACCGGGCCGGAGTTACCGGACCCGACGGCGCCAGCCACCACGGCATGTGGGACGGCTCGATCCTGCAACTGGTACCGGGAATGCGCATCGCCGTGCCCAGGGACGGCACCCGCGTCGCCGAGTTGCTGCGTGAGGCGGTCTCCGTGGACGACGGCCCGACCGCGATGCGCTTCCCGGGGCGGCTGTCCAGTCCCGATGTTCCGGCGGTCGGCCAGATCGGCGGCATGGACGTGCTGCACCGGCCCACGGAGCCAGCCGGGCAGGACGTTCTGCTGCTGGGTGCGGGCGCGATGGCTTCGGTGTGCGTGACCGCCGCGGACCGGCTCGCCGACCAGGGCATCGGCGTCACCGTTGTCGATCCGCGCTGGGTGAAGCCTCTCGATGACGCGCTGCCCGGCGCGGCGGCGCAGCACGACCTCGTGGTGACGGTGGAGGACAACGGCCGAGTCGGCGGGTTCGGCGACGCGGTCGCCAGGCTGCTGCGCGAGAACGACGTCGAGACCCCGGTTCGCATCTTCGGCCTGCCGCAGGAGTTCCTGACCCACGGCGAGCGCGCTGACCTGCTCGACGAGGCTGGCCTGGCGCCACAGCACCTGGCCAGGGTGATCACCGAGATGGTGGCCCGCCGCGCCCCTGAGCTGGCACCCGAGCAACAGGTGTAGCGAGCCGGGGCGGCCCTATCCGCCGCCTAGCCTGGCCCGGGCAAGCGGGCCGAACCGCGCGCGGCACATCGCGATCAGATCGCTCACCTCGCTGATCCGCAGCCACCGGGCGGTCAGGACGTACAGCACGAGCCCGCCGCTGCCGCCGAGGGTGACGATGGCAAGCGCGGTCAGCGTGCCCCCCGAACCGATGTGGCCGATCACGAGCCACGCAAGGATGGCGAAGATCATTCCAGGAACCGCGGCCAGGTGCATCCTGACCAGGGTCCGGTTGACCCGGCGAGTGTCGAGGCCGCCGATCCTGCGGCTGAGGATCCACCACAGCCACACCGCCATAACCAGGCTCGATATGCCGAAGCCGACGCCAAGGCCGGCCACGACATCGGCGGGTGGCAGCAAGGCCAGGGCCAGGAAGCTGCACGCGATCCGCACTGCCATCGACACGCAGCCGATCAAGGCGGGCGTTTTGCTGTCGTGTACGGCGTAGAAGGCGCGCAGCAGCAGGTTGAACAGCGTGTAGGGCAGCAGGCCCAGGCAGAAGACGCCGAAGATGACGCCGAGGTAGCGGGCGGAGGCCGCAGACGTGGCCCCGTGGCCGAACACGCCTTCAGCCAGGGGCGGCCCGAGGACGGCCAGGATCATCGCCGAGGGCACGGTGATGACGGACGACAGCCGGGTCGCCGCCGAGAAGTCCTTGACCAGCAGCCGGTTCTCACCGCCGGCCGCGTGCGCGCTCATGCGGGGCAGCATCGCGGTGATGACCGACATGCCGACGATCGCGTACGGAAGCTGGAAGAGCTGCCAGGCGTTGCTGAACGCCGCGTAACCGGCTCCCGCGCACGTCTTGCAGACCCTGGCCCCGGCGTCGTTCGAGACGATCGTGGTGGTCACGAACGAGAGCTGGGTGGCCAGGATGTAGACGAACATCCAGCCGCCCATCCGCCCGACTTCCGAGACCTCCGCCCGGCGGAAGTCGAACCGGGGCCGCCAGCGGAACCCGACCCGGCGCATCGACGGCCACATCGCCAGCGTCTGCAGGACGATCCCGAGCGTGGTCCCGATCCCGAGCAGCTGGATCTCTCCGCCCGAGATGGTCTCCGGAGTGCGCCCGGTCCCGGCAATCATGATCATCGCGATGCCCACGAAGATGACCACGATGTTGTTGACGATCGGCGTCCACATCGGGGAGGCGAAGCTACCGCGGGCGTTGAGGATCGCGCCCGCCAGCGAGCTGACCCCGTAGAAGAAGATCTGCGGCAGGAAGAAGTAGGTGAAGATCACGGTCAGGTGGTAGGTCGCGGCGTTGCCCATGCCGTGGCCGTAGATGGCCGTGATCGGGACCGAGGCGGCCGTGGCCGCGATCGTGATGCCCCCGAGAGCGAGCACGCCCAGGGTGAAGATGCGCTGGTCGTAAGCTTCGCCGCCGTCATGGTTCTTCTTGGCCGCGTTGACCAGCAGCGGAACGACGACGCTCGTGAGAATGCCGCCGAGCGCGAGGTTGTAGACGGCATTGGGCAGGTTGTTGGCGACGTTGTAGGCGTCGCCCAGGCTCTGCGTCCCGATGGCGTACAGCAGGACTGCCGTGCGCAGGAAGCCGGTGAAGCGCGAGATGATCGTGCCGAGCGCCATGACGCTGCTGGACCGGGCCATGCTCGGAGTGCGCCGGGGCGGTGCGGGCGCCGGCGTCGTGACGCCCGCTGCCAGCGTGTCGGCAACGGGGGTGGTGTCGGTCGTGGTAGCGGCGGCTGTGGTGGCGGCCGGGCCGGCCGCGGGCATTCCGGTTTTGCGCCCTGCCGTCGTCATCGAGTGGCGCCAGATCGCGCCATCGCGCCGTCACCAGTGTCACTTAGCTCGGTTATCAGGACTTCCTGCGGCCTGGCGGCCGTACGGGAACCCCGCGCGAGAACAGGACGTGCTGGCGGCTGCGCCTGCCCGCGCGGTGCTGGCGGCTGCGCCTGCCGGCGCGGTGCTAGCGGCTGCGCCTGCCGGCGCGGGGGCGACATGAACAGCGAGACCCGGTTCAGGACGACCCGCGCGCTCCTGGCCCGAGCCAGCTGCGCTTGCACGAAGGCCGCCCGGCGCAGCCGG
>JASIBJ010000358.1 GCA_030045215.1 Streptosporangiaceae bacterium
TCCTCGATCCGCCACGACGTGGCTCCGAGCACGAAGACGTCGCTGACCCTGGACTCGTAGACCATCTCCTCGTCTAGCTCGCCCACCCGGCGTGAGTGCCGGCCGGGCCGCTCCGATTGGCCGCCAGCCAGGAACACGCCGAACAGCCCCCGGTCGGGGATGGTGCCGCCGTTGCTGATCGCGAGCCGCTGGCTGCCCGGCCGGCCGCTGAGCACGCCCGTCGTCCGGTCCCAGACCAGGCGGGGTCGCAAGCCGGCGAAGTCTTCACTGGGGTACCGGCCGGCCAGCATGTCGAGCACCGCATCCAGCACGGGCCTGGTGAGCCCGCTGAACGGAGCGGCCCGCCGCACCACGCGTTCCAGGTCAGTGACCCCCCAGTCGTCCATCGCGGTCATCGCCACGACCTGCTGAGCCAGGACATCCAGCGGGTTACGTGGCATCCGCAACTGCTCGATCCGGCCCGCCCGCATCTGGTGAGTCACGACCGCCGCCTGTACCAGGTCGCCCTGGTACTTGGGGAAGAAGATGCCACGCGAGACGTCGCCGACGTTGTGCCCGGCCCGTCCCGTCCGCTGCAGTCCGCTTGCGACCGAAGGGGGAGACTCGACCTGAATGACAAGGTCGACGGCGCCCATGTCGATGCCGAGCTCCAGGCTCGAGGTTGCGACGACGGCCGGGAGTCGGCCTGCCTTCAGGTCCTCCTCGATCTGGTTGCGCTCCTGCCGCGACACTGAACCGTGGTGCGCCCTGGCCACGATCACCGGAGCCCCGGCCGCCGAGCCGGACTGGGCCATGATCTGGGCCGGTACACGGTGGGAGCCGTTGCCGTTCACCGCGGCGGCCGCGAACTCGCCGGCCTCGTCGCCATCGTCGATGGCGTCAGCCGGACTCGCGCGTTCGGCGGCCAGCTCGTTCAGCCGGCCGCACAGCCGCTCGGCCAGCCCGCGCGAGTTCGCGAAGACAATCGTTGACCGGTGTGCCTGAATCAGGTCGAGCACGCGCTCTTCAACGTGCGGCCAGATCGAGTGCTGCCTGGCCGCATCGCTGCCCGATCCCGGGCCGCCCGATCCCGCTCCGGCCGGGCCGCCGGCCGCGGTCTGCAGGTCGGCCATGTCCTCGACCGGGACGACGATCTGCAGGTCCAGCCGCTTCTGGCTGGGCGGCGCGACGATGCTGACCTGATGGGCCCCGCCGAGGAACGACGCGACCTCCTCGGGCGGCCTGACCGTCGCCGACAGACCGATGCGCTGGGCCGGGCCGCGGGCAGGCGAGGCGAGCGGCACCGCCGCGGTCGCCTCGGGGCTACGGCGGCGATTTGGCGGCGCCGCCGACATCCGCAGCTCATCCAGCCGCTCGAGCGACAGGGCCAGATGCGCGCCGCGCTTACCGCCCGCCAGGGCGTGCACCTCATCGACGATGATCGTCTCGATGCTCCGCAGGCCTTCCCGCGCCTGCGAGGTCAGCAGCAGGAACAGCGACTCCGGCGTCGTGATCAGGATGTCCGGCGGCTTGCTCGCCATCTTCCGCCGCTCGTCCGCGGCCGTGTCGCCGGTCCTGACGGCGACAGTGATGTCCGGCTCGGGCAGGCCAAGTCGGCGGGCCGCGTGCCGCACGCCGGTGAGGGGCGAGCGCAAGTTGCGCTCGATATCCACGGCCAGCGCCTTAAGCGGGGAGATGTACAGCACCCGGCAGCGGCGCTTCGGGTCGGCCGGCACCGGATCACGTGAGAGCCTGTCGATCGCCCACAGGAACGCCGCCAGCGTCTTGCCCGAGCCGGTCGGGGCGATGACCAGCGTGTGCTCGCCGCGCTCGATCGAGGCCCAGGCGCTGGCCTGCGCGGCGGTCGGCTCGGCGAAGGCGGCAGTGAACCACGCCCTGGTGGCATCCCCGAAACCGGGCAGTCCGGAGCCGCTGGTCACAGCCATGTCTCCATACTGCCTGGTCCTGCCGACAGTCCGCTGCGCCGGCCGCGGGCCAGGCTACGAGGTCAGCCTCGGCCGCCTGGCGCTGCCGGCGGCAGTGGTCAGCGCCGTCGTCGTCTCGACCCTTTGCCGCGTTCCGCTGATGACCCGGATCAGTCCGCCCGTCGCCGCGCTGATCTCGGTGACGGAGCCGCCGGGCCCCGGATAGTCCATGCTGGCGACCCAGAGGTGGCCGTCGGCCACCGTGGCAGCCTGCGGGTCGCCGACGTCATACCGCGGCGCAGCGATGACCCGGATGATGGCGCCCGTCCTCGCGCTGAGCTCGGCCACGGACCCGTCAGGGCCCACGACGTCCGAGCCCTTGGCCCCCGAGTTCATCGCCACCCAGGCGGCGCCTGCGGTCGCGGCAATCGCCAGGGGCACGTTAGGCAGGTGCCGCGTGACGTGGACGGGCGTGCCCGTGGTGGCACCAACCTCGGTGACCGAGTCGTCATTGAAGTTCCCGATCCAGACGTGACCGCCGGCCACGGCGGCGACGTCTGGACCGCTGAATCCGTAGCGCGGGCCGGAAATGATCCGGAGCAGCGCCCCGGTGCTCGCGTCGATCTCGGTTACCGCGTTGCCGTTGGGTACCCAGACGCGACTCCCGGCCGCGGCGATCCCGTAGAGGGTGCTGAATTGGTAGCGGCGGCCGCCGATGACCCGGATGAGCGCACCGGTGGCGGCGTTGAGTTCGGTGACGCTGTCGCTGTTGGCCACCCAGATGCGGCCGGCGGCCGCGGCAATGCCTTGCGGGATCCCGAACTGGTACCGGCGGCCGCCGATGACGCGGATGAGCGCACCGGTGGCGGCGTTGAGTTCGGTGACGATGTTGTCCCGCGCGCTGGCCACCCATATTCCGGCCCGGTCGGCAACAATCGCGTCGGGGTCGTCAAATCGATAACGAGGGCCCGCGATGATCTTGATCAGCGCTCCGGTGCTCGGGCTGAGTTCGTAGACGGCGTTGGAGAGCCCGTCAGACACCCAGATCCCGGTCCGGCTCGCCGTGATGCCGTCGGGCGCGCCGAAGGCCCAGCTGCGAACGCCTGTGCTGCCGCTCGTGCGGACACCTGAACTCTGCGGCGGACCTGCTGCCGCCACAGACCCGCACGCTGCTACCAGGACGGCGAGCCCGAGCGCAAGCCAGGATGCTCTCGCGGGAACGGAGCGCGCGCTCCGATGCCACCTCACCAGCTGCCGCCTCTCGCCACGCCGGTCTCAGCTGGTTTGACGTTGCAGATCAGGCCGCAGGTTGCACTGGAGCAGAAAAAAAGGGGGTCGCGCGGCCGCAGCGGCGCGGTTCCGAGCTAGTGCCGCACGTCTTCGGGTAGTTCGTACCACCGCACGCGCTCGCCTACCCTGGCGCGCAGCTGCCATCCGACGCTCTTGTGACCGGCGTCGAGAGCCGCCGTGATTTGGGCGATCCGCTCGTTGATCGTCGCGCTCACCGGGTCGGCCAGGCCGCGTCCGGCCACTGAGGCACCGACCTTCCCAAGGCTGATCCTCACGGTGTGCTCGAAGCCCCAGTCCCGGCCGAGTACGCTGGCCAGCCGGCCGAGGTCGATCGAGTCTGGCTCCAGCCCGCCGACCGGGTGGTCGGCCAGCAGGGCGGTGATGTCGATGATGTCCTTGTCATTCATCTGCACCACCTGCAGCTTGGTGAGCAGCAGGTCGGCGAGCGGGATCGTCATTGGCTCCAGCGTGAGACGATCCCGCAGGTCCAGGGCGTGGCACATCGCGAACTGGTCAAGCAGCACGTCGAGGGGGCGACCAGATGCCGGGTCGGTGAAATTCAGGCGCTGCTTGCCATGCAGTGCGTTGAACAGCTTGTCGGGCGTGTAACCCAGCGACTCGATGAAGGCGGCGAGCTCGCGCGAGACCTTGGACAGGCTAATGATGTCGACGTCGCCGTAGCTGCGCTCCAGCGGCGGGGCCGCTGCGCTCGGGCAGCGAGCCCAGATCGCCACGCCGCCGAGCAGGCGCACCGGAAGGCCGCGTTGCTCGGCCGCGGCCACGATCCGGCGGCCTTCCAGGCGAACGTCGCTCAGCGGGACCACCTGGTCGGGTGCCTGACTCATTCCGGTCAACTCCCGTCCGCATCGGCCAAGTGCCGCCGCCAGTATTCGGCCGACACCCGCAAATCAGCAACGACCTGGTCGTCACCGGCTTCGAACGGATGGATGATCTCCAGGATCAGAGCCACCTCGCGAGCTCCTGAGTCCTGGAGAGCTCGCAGCACCTCAGGTGCCGAAATCCTGCCGGCGGCGTTGGCAGCCGGCGTGAAGGGCCAGTGATGGTCGGCCGCCGCATCGGACTGCTGCAGTTGCACGACCGGCGCTTGCGCGCCGAGGGCGATCAGCCAGGCGTACGGATCGAGTTCGGCTCCGGCCGCGCCCACTACGCACTGGTGGCCCACGTCAAGACAGGCCACGATGGGCACATGGTCGGCATCGCCGCTGGTCAGCAGCGAGCGAATGCCTGCCATGGACGACGGTTCGCGGGCCGACGCGAGGTTTTCCACCATCAGTGAGTCGAGCCCGGCGGCGCGAGCGTAGCCGGCTAGCTCGCCCAGCTGGTCTTGCAGTGCACTCCAGAGCCGGGCGCGCCTGGCCGCGTCCGTCCAGTCGGCAACGCTGTAGGCGCCGACGTGGCCGCCGGTTGAGCCCCCGCCCGCTGCCGCGGTGAAGTCGATGGCGCGCCGGTACCAGCCGGCCGCGCGCTCGCGCCGGGCCTGGTCGGGATGCAGCAGAAGGTTGGCCGAGTAGGCCGCGAGCCCGGTGAAAGTCGAGTGCAAGGAGAGATCCGAATCCCGGCAGGCGGCACTGACCGCGCGAGCCTGCAGCGAGAGATC
>JASIBJ010000359.1 GCA_030045215.1 Streptosporangiaceae bacterium
GCGATCATCAGGGGCGCCGCGGCGCCGAGTTGGCTGCATGACATCGGGCTCCCGGCCCGGCTGGTCCGCGAGGACGGAACGGTGGAAACGACGGCCGGCTGGCCGCGCGACTATGGGCCGGGAGACGCAGCGTGAGCACGATCCCAGCCAGCCACGTGGCGGCGATCGTGGTGACCTCCTCGACGCCGCTGTGGTACGCGACGAGGGCCACCGGGCTGGTGGCACTGGTGCTGCTGACGTTCAGCATGGCCCTCGGGCTGCTGTCCTCGGTCCGCTTTGCCCGGCCGACATGGCCCAGGTTCGTGACGCTCGGCCTGCACAGGAACGTGTCGCTGCTGGCGCTTGCCTTCACCGTCGCCCACATCCTCACCTCGGTGCTCGACGGATTCGTCAACATCCCGATCCAGGACGCCGTCGTCCCGTTCATCTCGTCCTACCGGCCGTTGTGGACCGGCCTCGGTGCGATCGCGTTCGACCTCATGCTCGCTCTGATCGTCACCAGCCTGCTCCGGACGAGAATGACCTACCGCGGCTGGCAGGTCGTGCACTGGACCGCGTACCTGTGCTGGCCGATTGCAGTCGTGCACGGCCTCGGCACCGGCACCGATACCCCCGTACGCTGGGTGCTCGTGCTGACCGGTGCGTGCGTGGCAGTCATTGCCGGCCTCACGCTCTGGCGGTTGATTCGAGGCTGGTCCGCCCGGCCGGTCGCGGCCACGGTCGGCGCGGTCGCCGTGGTGGCGACAATTGTCTTGGGCGCTGCGTGGCTGCGAGCCGGACCGCTTGCTCCTGGCTGGGCTCGCAGATCGGGATCGCCGCCGACCGTGCAAACTCATGCGGGCGTGGCTAAGACGCGAGGGGTTGGCCGATGAGCGCGCCCGACACGGCGGCCGCCGCGGCGGGGCGACCGCCCTCGCGCCTGGAACTGCGCCTGATCCCGGCCGGCGGCCCGCTGGACCTCGCCGCTCACCTGGACCGCTACGGCCCGGTGCAGTTCGGCGCAGCCGACCGCCTTATCGCCGAGGTCGAGAGGTCGGGCCTGACCGGCCGCGGCGGCGGTGCGTTCCCGGCCGGGCGCAAGCTTCGCGCGGTCGCACGGGCGGCTCGGCGCGGCCCCAGGAGCGGCGCAGTCGTGGTCGCGAACGGATCAGAGTCGGAGCCGGCCAGCAGCAAGGACACTGTGCTGCTGCGCAGCGCGCCGCACCTGGTGCTCGACGGGATTGCACTGGCCGCGGCGGCAGTCGGTGCCACGCGCGCTTACCTGTGCCTCGGCGAGCGGGCACAGGCGGGCCAGGGTGCTCTGCGTGAGGCGATCGCACAGCATGAGCGGGCGGGCTTGAGCCACGTGCCGGTCGAGTTGGCCGCAACGGCGACCGGATACCTGTCCGGCCAGGAGACGGCGCTGATCTCGACGCTCAACGGCGGCCCGCCGTTGCCCACGCTGGTGCCGCCGCTCCCCGCCGAGCGCGGGGCTCACCGGCGCCCGACGCTCGTGATGAACGTCGAGACGCTGGCGCATATCGCGTTGATCGGCCGGTACGGGGCCCGCTGGTTCCGCGAGGTCGGCAGCGAGGCCTCGGCCGGGTCCGCGCTGGTCACCATCAGCGGCGCCGTGAGCCGGCCCGGCGTCTACGAGATCCCGCTCGGAACCATGCTCGGCGACATGCTGCAGCGGGCGGGCCTGCCCGAACGGCCGCAGGCTGTGCTGGCCGGCGGGTACTTCGGCGCCTGGCTGCCGTTGCCGGACGCGCTGGGCCTGGGCCTCAGCGAGGAAGGCTTGCGCCCCGCCGGTGCCGCGCTCGGGCCTGGCGTACTGGCGGTGCTGCCCGAGTCCCGCTGCGGGCTAGCCGAGACGGCCAGGATCACCGCGTATCTGGCGAGCCAGACCGCAAGGCAGTGCGGACCGTGCACTAACGGCATGCCCGCGATGGCGGAGGCCATGAACTGGATAGCGTTCGGCCAGCCCGATGCTGACCTGCTCGGCTGGGCGCACGAGCTAACCCGGCTCGTGACCGGCCGAGGCGCGTGCCACCTTCCCGACGGCGCCGCCGCCCTGGTCGCCAGCGCGCTTGCCGTATTCGATGCCGACGTGCGCGCGCATGCTGCAGTCGGCCCATGTGCGCGTGCCGCCGCGCCGCCGCTGCTGCCGATACCGCGGCCGGGGCAGAACTCACGCGCACGGCTGCCGCGGGGTCGCCAGATGTCGCGGAGGGTCGGATGAGCGCCAGGCCATCCGACGGCCGGGCCGCGGCGCGGCCGGGCGATGCGCCGGGGCTGCGCGTCAACCCGATCGCGTGCGAGGCCCACGGCGTCTGCATCGAGTTGCTGCCGGAGCTGATCAGGGCCGATCCCTGGGGCTACCCGATCATCTCGCGCCGCCCCGTGCCTGCCCAGTTGCTGCCGCTGGCCCGGCGCGCCGTGGCGTCCTGCCCCACGCTCGCGCTGTTGCTAGGCGGGCAGAAGTAGGCGGAGGCGCAACGCCGCAGCCGCCACCAGCCCCAGGGCATCTCAAGACGCCAACGGCCCGGTCCGCCGGGATTGACGGCGGGCCGGGCCGGGCTGTGCGTTGTTGCTGACTAGCTGATGAAGACCTTCGGGTTGTGCTTCACGCTCGTGTCCAGCACAGGACCAAACGTGGCCGTGAACGAGGCGTCGGTGCCCGCGGCCGAGCACAGACTCGTAGACGCCTTGGTGTCTAGCGCGAAGATCTGGTGGGAGAACGCCACGGTGTTGTGCGTGTTCGAGGAATGCCCCGTCGCGGAAGCCGCGGTGAAAATACACGACTGCGTGGGGAACCCGCTCACCACGACGGTGGCGTCGAAGCCGGTCGGCTTGCTCTTGCTCGACCCGGCGATGACGATTGGGTCGCCCTTGGCATCGCTGACAGTGCCGGCGTAAGGCAGATGGATCGCCTTAATGCTCACGGTCGCGGAGTGGCCAGCGACCGTGATCGTGGGGCAGCCGCTGATCGTCTCGCTGGTGATCGAGAGCGTGGCCTTGCCCTTGGCAGAGGGGTTCTTGACGACCGTTGCCGCGAAGCTGGCCGACTTGCAGGCGGCCGTGGCGCTGCCGATGCTCAGCACGGCCTTCGTGCCCTTCTCCAGACTGGCCTTGAGCACCGCTCCGTGCTTGACTGCCGTTCCGCCGACCTTTCCGATGGTGAGAACCGCCTTAGGGGCACTGTGCACGCTCGCAGCGACCGCGGCGCCAGCTGGCACGGACAGCACCATCGCGGCGCCGGCCGCCAAGGCCAGATAGCGGTACTTACGCATGGATCACGTCCTTTCCGTTGACTTCCGCTCCTACGCGAAAGACCACGTCTCAACCTAACGGCCCCGTCCCGTCCGCCGAAGGCCATAAACCAATGGACTTACCTTTAAGTAACATTCTTTCCGTCAGGAGGCCGGGCGCAGACAGCGGCAGCGGCAGACACCCCCGACCCCCGGAGGCGGTAGATGGGCCCACTGAACGGCGTGCGCGTCATCGAGATCGCGAGCCTGGCGCCGGCGCCGTTCGGCTGCATGATCCTGGCCGACCTCGGCGCGGACGTGCTCAGGGTGGACCGGGCCGAGCGCTGCGGGCCGCAGGCGAGGGTGCCGACCGACCCGCTCAGCCGCGGCCGCCGCTCGATCGGCCTCAACCTTAAGGAGCGGGACGCCGTCGAAATCCTGCTCCGGCTCGTCGAAGAGGCCGACGTGCTGGTCGAAGGCTTCCGCCCGGGCGTCGCCGAACGGCTCGGATTCGGGCCCGAGGTTTGCGCGGCGCGCAATCCGAGGCTGATCTTCGCGCGGATGACCGGCTGGGGGCAGGACGGCCCGCTGGCACCGACGGCAGGCCACGACATCGACTACATCGCGATCTCCGGCGCGCTCGGGCCGATCGGCCGGGCCGGCGAGCGGCCGGTGCCGCCGCTGAACCTGATCGGAGACTTTGGCGGCGGCGGCATGCTGCTGGCCATGGGAATCCTGGCGGCGCTGGTCGAACGGGCGACTTCGGGCAGCGGGCAGGTGGTCGATGCCGCCATGGTGGATGGCTCCGCGCTCCTCACCTCGTTCCTTTATGGCTTGCTCGCCACCGGAGCCTGGCAGGACCGGCGCGGCAGCAACCTGCTCGACGGCGGCGCGCCCTTCTACGACACCTACGTCTGCGCCGACGGAGGCTACGTCGCGGTCGGGGCGCTGGAGCCGCAGTTCTATGCCGCGCTGCTGGCCGGGCTCGGTCTCGCCGACGCCGGCCTGCCTGCGCAGCACGACCGGGCCGGCTGGCCGGTGCTGCGCGAGAGGTTCGCCGCCGCGTTCGCCTCCCGCACCAGGGACGCGTGGGCGCAGGTATTCGCCGGAACCGACGCGTGCGTCTTCCCCGTGCTGAGCCTGACCGAGGCGCCGGTCCACCCGCACGCCGCCGCCCGCAGCTCTTTCATCGAGGTCGGCGGCATCGTGCAGCCGGCCCCGGCTCCTCGATTCAGCCGATCGGCGGCCCGTCACCCGGCGGCACCACCGAGGCCGGGTGACCACACCGCCGGCGAACTGGCAAAGCTCGGACTGAGCGAGCGCGAGGTCGCCGATCTGCGGGCCAGGGGCGTGATTGGCTGACAGCCGCCACGCCGGGCGCCTAGTCGCCAGCCGTCTGCGTGAAGCTGTCGGAGGGCTGCGCGGGCCGCAGAACGGCGAGATCCTGCGGCTGGCCCTGCCGGCCTTCGGCGCGCTCGTCGCGGAGCCACTGTTCCTGCTGGCCGATTCCGCGATCGTCGGCCGGCTCGGCACGATCCCGCTCGGCGGCCTGGGCGTGGCCAGCCAGGTGCTGACCACGCTCGTCAATATCTCGATCTTCCTGGCCTACGGGACGACCGCCGCCGTAGCGCGGCAACTCGGTGCGGGTCACCGTGACGCAGCGATCCGGCTCGGGATCGACGGCTTGTGGCTAGCCGCGGCCATCGGGGTCGTCGTGCTGGCAGCCGGCTGGCCGCTGGCGCCGCCGCTGGTCCGCGCGTTCGGCGGCACGGCGGACGTCAGTCACGAGGCGATCATCTACCTGCGGATCAGCCTGCTCGGCGCGCCCGCCATGCTGATCGTGCTGGCCGGCACCGGCATCCTGCGCGGGCTCCAGGACACCCGGACGCCCTTGCTCGTCGCGGTGGCGGCCAACGCGGCCAACGTGGTGCTGAACGCGACGTTCGTGCTCGGCCTCCACTGGGGCATCGCCGGCTCGGCGTGGGGCACGGTGATAGCCCAGGCCGGAACCTGCATCGCCTACCTGCTGGTGGTGTCCCGCGGCGCCAAGCGGGCAGGCGTGAGCCGCCGAGCCGACCTCGCCGGCGTGCGCTCCGCCGCCTTCGCAGGCGCGTCGCTGGTGCTGCGCACGCTCGCATTGCAGGCGGTCCCGGTCGTGATGACCGCGATCGCGGCCCGGCAGGGCGATGCGGCCCTGGCCGCGAACCAGGTCGCGATGCGGGTGTGGAACCTGTTCGTGCTCGCGCTCGACGCGATCGCGATCGCCGGCCAGGCCATCACCGGTCGCTACCTCGGTGCCGGCGACGTCGCCGCGGCCAGGGCCGCAACCCGTCGGATGATTGTGTGGGGCGCCGTCTACGGGGTCATCTTCTCGGCCGTGCTCCTGGCGATCCGCCCGGCCCTCCCGCCGCTGTTCGGCCTGGCGCCGGACGTGCGCCGGCTGCTGCTTGCCGTCGTGCTCGTCGTGATCGTGCAGCAGCCGGCGGCAGGGGTGGTGTTCGTGCTCGACGGAGTTCTCATTGGCGCGGGCGACCAGGACTACCTCGCGGTCGCCGGGCTAGTGATACTGGCGGTCTTCTGGGCTGCGGCCTGGGCCGTGGTGACGACCGGCGCGGGCCTGGTCGCGCTCTGGCTCGCGTACTGCGCGTGGATGGCGGCAAGGTTCGCGACGCTTACGCTGCGCGTGCGGGGAACGAACTGGCTCGTCACTGGGGCGGTCCGCCGCTGACTGCGGTCAGTGGCCGAGGGCCAGCACCACGATCCTGAACACCACCGCCACCATCGCGACCACCAGGTAGGCCCACATTCCGAGCATGCCGACGCGCCGGCCGGTCGACATCGGTGCCGGCGTCAGCATCGCCAGCGCCGGCATTCGCCAGTTCTCCTTGCCGGCTGCGGTATCCGACGCCGCCGCGCGTTCGCGCCGCCTCGTGCCGCCGGTGCCCACCGGCCCGGCCAGCAGCACCGGGCCAGCCCGAGTGGGG
>JASIBJ010000360.1 GCA_030045215.1 Streptosporangiaceae bacterium
GCCCCCGTATCACGTGCGCCGCGAGGTCCGCTGGATGGACCGATGACAGGCCGCCGTTCCGCTTGCCGATGGGGCTGCGAACGGCCCCGACGATGTATGCCTCCGACACCACGTGACCTCCGTGATCAGCGGCCCGCCGTCACCGTTTTTTGCGCAGCTTGCGCGGTGCGCCCTGGCGACTCTTACCGTCAGGTTGAGGCTACCGCGACGTTTGGTTCCGGCCATAGACCCAAGTTGGTCACGAGCCGGGCGTCCGATTACTGCACGCGAACTGTATCTGCACCGCTACTATCCGTGAATGCGCTCACTTGGAGCGAGCGCACGCCATGGTCAGCCGGCGCGCGCGGGGCACGGCCCGCCCGGCGTCCTACGGGGGGAAACCGAAGTCATGACACGATCCAGCGACGAGGGCGCCGGCCTAGTGAGCATCGGCCAGCTCGCCAAGGCAGCGGGGGTCAGCAGCCGCACGATCAGGTACTACGAAGAACTCGGCATCTTGCCCGAGCCGAGGCGCTCGCCAGGCGGAACGCGCAAGTACCCCAAGGAGTATGGCCGCTACATCGCGGCCGCGCTCGCGCTGAAGGACCTCGGCTTCCGGCTCGATGAGGTCAAGCCGCTAGCGCGACTGGCGGCCGGGCGCCAGGTCAGCCCGGGTCAGCGGGACGCGGCCGCCCGGCTGGTGGATGACAAGATCGAGGCTCTGGCCCGGCAGGTCACGGTGCTACGACGGCTCGCCGACTCGGTCCGCGTGCCCGACGGCGACCTGCCCGTGTCGGCCATCCTCGGTTCCGCGGTGCTGGCCCAGGAACCGCCAGCGCGCACCGACCTGAGCGTGGTCCCCTCGATCGCCGACGACGGCGCCGCGTGACCTAGACGAGTGCTCGGGACACACCTCGTTCCCGCCATCGTCGGTAATCGCAACGAGCACGGCCGCTCACGACACGGCCATCCGCCTCCGCGGGCTCTATGCTGAAATGCGAGCATCTCGGGAGGCAGCATGGAACAGGGCATCATCCTGCTGCTGGTACTGGCGGCGATCGTCGCGTATGTGGTCGCCCGGACCCGCCGGCGGATGGGGCTGGTCGTTACCGCCAAGACCTGGTTCTACGTGATGGGCGGCTTCGTGATCGTCGTGCTCGTGATGTGGGCAGTCAGCGTCCGGCGCTAAGGGCAGTTCGGCCCTGAGGGCGGTGGTCAGAGCATGCGCGACGTTGTGCTGCTCTTGATCGGCATCTCGAACCAGACGGCCTTGCCGTCCTTGGTCGGCCTCGACCCCCAGCGGCTCGCGATCTGATCCACCAGGTACAGCCCGCGCCCGCCCTCGTCGCTCTCCCCCGCGCTCCGGATCCTGGGCAGCCGCAGGTCGGCGTCGAATACCTCGACCCAGACGGCCTCGTGACCGCGGCGCAGGCGCAGGGTGAAATCCTTGCCGGCCGGCGTCGCGAGGCCGTCGTCGTAGGGGGCGAGCTCCCAGTCCCCGATGATTCCGAGCGGGCCGGCGCCGGCGCCCTCCAGGACCAGCTCGTGCCGCGGGGTCGGCGACACCGCGGCGTGCAGTACAACATTCGTGACGACCTCGGAGACCAGCAGGCAGGTGAGATCGGCCTGGTCCATGTCCATACCCCAGCTGACGAACGTCTCGTGAGCCAGGCGCCTGGCCTCCGACACCCGGATCGGCTCGGCCGGGAACTGGCCCTCCCAGGAGGCAAGGTCCACCGAGGACGTCCGCACCACCACGACCGCCATGTCGTCGTCGATCTCGCCCGGCACCGCTGTCTCCGCGGCCAGCGCCACCTCCTCCACCGTGCCGTCGGCGGCCTCCCGCACCGCGTGGCGCAGCATTTGCTGCACCTCGGCGTCGGTGTAGTGGCCGCCGCCGTCGGCCCGCTGACGGCGGTCGATGAGCCCGTCGGTGTAGAACACCAGCGTCGATCCGGGGGCCAGGTAGCGGTTCTCTTCCCGGTACGTTGGCAGGCCGGGTAGGCCCTTGCCGCGGACTCCGAGGAGCACGCCGCGATCCAGGATCTCCAGCTGGCTCACGTCGTGCCCGCGCACGATGAGCGGCGGCACGTGCCCGGCGTTGGAGAACGACAGCGTCCTGGACCACGCGTCATAGACCAGGTACGTGCAGCTCACCGTGGGCGGGTCGGCGGAGAAGCCGTGCTCTTCGGCGGCCGCCGGGCCTAGCGACCGGACCCAGTCGTCCAGGCGGCGCAGGATCTCGGCCGGTGACTTATCGTCCTGGGCGAATGCCCGCAGCGCCGCGCGCAGCTGGCCCATCACCGCGGCCGCCCGCGCGCCGCGGCCTTCGACGTCCCCGATGACGATGCCGACCCGGCCCGCCGACAGCGGGATGATGTCGTACCAGTCACCGCCGACCTGCGTCTGAATGCCCTGACCGTGCGTCTCAAGCGGTTTTGCCGGAACGTACTTATAAGCCACCTCAAGGCCGTCCACGAATGGCGGGTCCTTGGGCAGCAGACTGGTCTGGAATGCGAGCGCGGTCCGGCGCTCCTCTTCGAACAGCATGGAGTTATCGATAGCCACTGCGACGCGGCTCGCAATTGCGCTCAGGAAATCGCGGTCATCCGCGCCGTAATGGCGCTCGTCTCGTTCGGTCAGCATTGACAGGGCCAGGCTCATCACGCCCAGCAACTGGCCCCTGGCCACGAGCGGCGCGGCGATCGTCGAGGTGAGCCTGATCTTGTCGCATTGCTGCTGGCTCTCTGGCCGCGGCGCGGGGAAGACCTCGGTGTCCATGTCGGCGACGACCACGGTGTCGAGCGTGGACATCGCCTGCTCGCAGAAGTGGCCCTTCGGGTAGCGGATCTGCTCGCCAACGAGCGCCCAGGTGCCGGGCTCGGGCGTCCAGCCGCGGGAGTTCAGCTGCGCCCGCCGGATCAGCTGATCGCCGTGCAGCAGGTCGATAAAGCAATGGTCGGCGAACTGGGGCACGAGCGTCTCGGCTACCTGGCGGAGGGTGACACTCAGCTCGAGCGAGCTGGCCAGCCGGTCGCCGATCCGTTCCAGCAGGCCGATCCGGTCGGTCGCGCGCTGCGGCCCGTACCTCGTTGCCTCGCGCGCCATGATGACGATGCCGGCGATCTCGCCGTCCGGCCCGCGCAGCGAGGACGCGTGCGCCCGGACGAACACCTGCGAGCCGTCAAGACGCTGGCTGGTGAACGTGCCCTCCCACGGCCAGCCGCGCAGCACGATCTCGGCCATGTGCTGCACTATGGCCATGTCGCCCTGCTCGAACCCGAGGGCCCGAAGCGGCCTGCCGACCAGCTGGGCGGGCTCGTCAGGGAAGTCGAAGAGCGAGACGGCAAACGGGTTCGCGTAGAGCAGTTGGCAGTTGGCGTCGGTTACGAGCACACCTGTGGCCACCTGGTCAAGGACCTGGCTGGCGGTCAGCAGATGCTGGAGATCCTCGGGCGCCGTCACGACGTCCGCCCCCGTTCTCCGCCGCCCGGGAGTGCCGGCGCGGTGGTTGCCTCGCGCGACTCCGTCACGACCTCATCACCGCGCGATCATTGCTGCCGCAGCACGAACACGTGCGTGGCAATCTCGACGGGCAGTTCCGCCTCAACCTCGCCGGACCCATCCGCACCTGTCACCCACACACCGTGGTCGCTGGCCGCGAGAGTTACCTCGCGTCCGGGTTGTATCCCAATGTTCTTGAGTCTAAGCATCAACGCGGCATCGCTTTGGACTTGTTCGCTGATACGGCTGACCACTACCTGCTCCGGCTGCTCTGGTCCGCGGGCAATGATGTCGGTCATGGCAATGTCGGGCTCGTCGACGGCGGCATGGGCGCGCTCAGCCGCCGTGTCGGGAACATCGAGCTCGGCCAGGCCGGGAATGACATTTCCGTGCGGGCAACGGACCGGATAGTCGAGCAGTTCCACAAGGTGCCGTTCCACATCGTCCGAAATCACGTGTTCCCACCGGCACGCCTCGATGTGGACGTCCTCCCAGGGCAGCCCGATGACGCTGACGAGGAGGCATTCGGCCAGCCGGTGCTTGCGCATTACCCGGACCGCCAGCGCCCGGCCGCTGTCGGTCAGCGCCAGCTGCCGGTCGCCTTCCACCCGCAGCAGCCCGTCCCGCTCCATCCGGGAGACCGTCTGGCTTACGGTGGGCCCGCTCTGCGACAGCCGCTCGGCGATCCGGGCACGCAGCGGCACGATGCCCTCCTCCTCGAGCTCGAAGACCGTCCGAAGATACATCTCGGTCGTGTCGATCAGGCCATGCGCTGTCACGAGCTTTACCTCCGGAAACGATGCTATGCCGCTTCGCGGCCAGCGAGCACGCAGCGAGTCGTGACCTCCTCGTTCAAAATTATCCTGATTTGATGTAAATCAGCGGCTATCGCCCGCTCGGGAGGCGCAGTGGGCCCCGGCGGGCCAGCGCTACGGCGCCAGCCTGCGGATGGTCCAGCCCTGGCCGGCCGCGGTGTACCTGAACCGGTCATGCAGCCGACTCGGCCAGCCCTGCCAGAACTCGATGGTCTGCGGCTGCACGCGGTAGCCGCCCCAGAACTCCGGCATCGGCACCTCGGTGCCCTCCGGCCAGCGCTGCTCCATCTCCCGGTACCAGTCATCCAGTTCGGCCCTGGAAGCCAGGACCGTGGACTGGCGGCTGGCCCAGGCACCCAGCTGTGATCCACGCGGGCGGCTGTGGAAGTACGGCTCACTGGCGTCGGTACTCAGCGGTGACACACCGCCCTCGACGATCACCTG
>JASIBJ010000361.1 GCA_030045215.1 Streptosporangiaceae bacterium
CGGACCCTGGCGCACCGCGGTGAGCTGCCTGGCATCACCAAGTCCAGCTGGTAACAGAAGAAAAGACCGACCTGGGCGCCGCAGGCGCCCACCGACCACGCCGCAGGTCCCCGAGATCGTGAGGTCTCGGGGAAACCGCGGCGAGGAGGGCCACCAGGCCATGACCATGACCGACCCGGTCGCAGACATGCTGACCCGTCTGCGCAACGCCAACTCGGCCTACCACGACACCGTGAGCATGCCGCACTCCAAGATCAAGGCGCACATCGCCGAGATCCTGCTGCAGGAGGGCTACATCGCCAGCTGGAAAGTCGAGGATGCCGAGGTTGGAAAAAACCTCGTGATCGCGCTGAAGTTCGGGCCGACCAGGGAGCGCTCGATCGCGGGGCTGAAGCGCGTGTCCAAGCCCGGCCTCCGGGTGTACGCGCGCAAGGACAACCTCCCGCGCGTGCTCGGCGGCCTCGGCGTGGCGATTATCTCGACGTCGTCCGGCCTGATGACTGACAAGCAGGCGAAGAAGAAGGGTGTAGGCGGGGAAGTCCTCGCTTACGTCTGGTAGGGAGCCAGCTATGTCACGAATCGGACGGATGCCGATTGTCATCCCGAGCGGCGTAGACGTCACCATTGACGGGCGCAGGGTCCACGTGAAAGGCCCCAAGGGCGAGCTGAGCATGGAGGTCGCGGCGCCGATCGAGGTTGCCGAGTCCGGCGGGACCATCACCGTCACGCGGCCAAGTGATGAGGGTGAGATTCGCGCGCTGCACGGCCTGTCCCGGTCGCTGATCGCGAACATGGTCATCGGGGTCACCGAGGGCTACCGCAAGACTCTGGAGATCGTCGGCGTTGGCTATCGGGTCCAGGCCAAGGGCAGGGACCTGGAGTTCGCGCTCGGATTCAGCCACCCGGTGCCGGTCTCCGCGCCGGATGGCATCTCATTCCGGGTCGAGACGCCCACCAGGTTCGTGGTCGAGGGAATCGACAAGCAGCAGGTGGGCGAGGTCGCAGCGAACATCCGCAAGCTTCGCAAGCCCGACCCGTACAAGGGCAAGGGCGTCAGGTACCAGGGCGAGCAGATCCGCCGCAAGGTCGGGAAGGCTGGTAAGTAAGGCATGTCTGGCACCAAGACCATGGCGCACGGCCGCATCAGCGGGCGGACCGCCGGGCGCATCTCGTCCCGGCAGCGCCGCCACCTGCGGGTACGCAAGAAGATCGAAGGCAGCGCGGCCCGCCCGCGGCTGGTCGTCACCCGCTCGGCCAGGAATACCTTCGCCCAGCTCGTTGACGATACGGCCGGGAACACGGTGGCCTCGGCCTCGACGCTGGAGATCCGCGGATCCGAGGGGGACAAGACCGCCAAGGCCAAGCAGGTCGGGGCCCTGCTTGCCGAGCGGGCAGGCAAGGCCGGCATCACTGCCGTGGTGTTCGACCGGGGCGGCTACGCCTACCACGGCCGGGTGGCCGCGCTGGCCGAAGGGGCCAGGGAAGGCGGACTGAACCTGTGACGCGCACCACTCGCACAACCCCACGACAGAAGAGGAAGATCTGATGGCAGCAACACCGCGACGCGGCGCCGGCGGCACCGGCGAGCGCCGGGAGCGTCGCGACGACCGCCGTGGGGCCGGCGCCGAGAAGGGCACCACCTACCTGGAGCGCGTGGTCACCATTAACCGCGTGGCCAAGGTCGTCCAGGGCGGCCGCAGGTTCAGCTTCACCGCGCTGGTGGTCGTCGGCGACGGCAACGGTATGGTCGGCGTCGGCTACGGCAAGGCCAAGGAGGTCCCGGCGGCGATCGCCAAGGGCGTCGAAGCCGCGAAGAAGGCGTTCTTCCGCGTGCCGAGGATCGGCGGTACCATCCCGCACACCGTTCAGGGCGAGGAGTCGGCCGGCGTGGTGCTGCTCAAGCCCGCCAGCCCCGGTACCGGCGTCATCGCCGGCGGCCCGGTGCGGGCGGTGCTCGAGTGCGCGGGCATTCACGACGTCCTGTCCAGGTCGCTGGGCTCGTCTAACCCGATCAACGTGGTGCACGCCACGGTGACGGCCCTGAAGAGCCTGAACCGGCCCGAGGAGATCGCGGCCAGGCGCGGCCTGCCGATCGAGCAGGTCGCTCCGGCCGCCATGCTCAGGGCACGGGCGGCAGCCGCTACAGCCGGCGCGGCCGCCAACGGCACCGCGGGCGGCACCGGCCCGGCTGAGAGCAGCTGAGGGGCAGGACACGATGACAGAGCTCAAGGTCAGGCAGATCAAGTCCAAGATCGGCGGCAACAAGCAGCAGCGTGACTCGCTACGATCGCTTGGCTTGCATCACGTCGGCGACGAGGTCGTCAAGCCCGACCGGCCTGAGATCCGCGGCATGATCAACGCGGTGCGCCACCTGGTCACCGTGGAGGAGGTCGACTAGAAGATGGCAGACACCGAGACTGAGACCCCTGCGGGGGGTCGACCCCCCGAGCCAGCAGCTGCGGGGGCCACGAGAGCAGGCAGAGCCGGGCTGAAGATCCACCATCTGCGCCCGGCGCCCGGAGCGCGCACCCCGCGCACCAGAGTCGGGCGTGGGGAGGCGTCCAAGGGCAAGACGGCAGGCCGCGGCACCAAGGGCAGCAAGGCCCGCAACAACATCCCTGAGTACTTCGAGGGCGGCCAGATGCCGCTTCACCGGCGGCTGCCAAAGCTCAAGGGATTCTCCAACGCCAGGTTCAAGACCTCTTACCAGGTGGTGAATCTGGACCGCATCGCCCGCCTGTACCCCTCCGGCGGTGAGGTCACGCCCGAGGACCTCGTGGCGAAGGGCCTGGCCAGGGCCGGCGAGCTGGTTAAGGTGCTCGGCCAGGGCGAGATCAGCGTCGCGCTTCACGTGAGCGCGCACGGGTTCTCGGCCACGGCCAGGGACAAGATCACCGCAGCCGGCGGAACCGTTAGCGAGCTGTGAAATGACTGCCGCTCGCGTCCAAACCCGGGCCAGCTTAGACTCCCGATGGCCCGGGCTTTGCGCTAGCGATACCCAGTTCGCATGGCTGCGGGACCCTGGGCGGCACGTTAAACTTCGGCGAGCACACTGTCTGCAGCTACGGGGCCAGCACCCAACGGGACCCAGGCGCGGGCCCGCAGGCGCCGGCGCGGGTAGCGACTAGCGGACGTACTCCGCAGGAGCGGCAGATGACGTTGAACTATCGACTAGGGGACAGCGCATGCTGACCGCGTTCATACGGGCGTTCCGCACGCCTGACCTGCGCAACAAGCTGTTTTTCACGGTATTCATCATCGCCGTGTTCCGGCTCGGGCAGGATCTCACGACGCCAGGGGTGTCGGAGGCGAACCTCCGGTACTGCGAGGGCGTCAGCCACGCGACCGGCCTGTTCAATCTCGTCAACTTGTTCAGTGGCAACGGCATCGGCAGGCTGGCGGTCTTCGCGCTCGGCATCATGCCCTACATCACGGCCAGCATCATCCTCCAGCTGCTCGCCGTGGTCATCCCGCGGCTTGAGACGCTGCGCAAAGAGGGCCAGACCGGCCAGGCGAAAATCACCCAGTACACCCGGTATCTCACCGTTGGCCTGGCGATCCTGCAGTCCACCGGGATCATCGCGCTGGCCCGCAGCGGCGAGCTTTACCCCGACTGCGGCGCTGGCCATCCCCTGATCCCGAACCCGTCAATCTTCACGATCACGACGATGGTCATCATCATGACGGCCGGCACCGCCGTGATCATGTGGCTGGGCGAGCTGATCACCGACAAGGGCGTCGGCAACGGAATGTCGGTGATGATCTTCACCCAGATCATCGCGGTCGTGCCCAGCCAGTTCCAGCTGATCTGGGAGGACAAGGGCAAGGTCGTGTTCTTCCTTGTCCTGATCATGGGTGTGTTCATCATCGCGTTCGTGGCGTTCATGGAGCAGGCGCAGCGGCGCATTCCGATCCAGTACGCCAAGCGCATGGTGGGCCGCCGGATGTACGGCGGAACGTCCACCTACATTCCGCTGAAGGTCAACCAGGCGGGCGTCATCCCGGTCATCTTCGCCTCCTCGCTGCTGTACATCCCGCAGCTGGCGGCCAACCTGTTCGGGCACAACGCGACCCATGGCTGGGCTTTCTGGGTGGAGAACAACCTGGTCTACGGGGACAAGCCCGCCTACGCAGCCGCGTATTTCCTGCTGATCCTCTTCTTTACCTACTTCTACGTCTCGATCACCTTTAATCCGACCGAGGTGGCCGACGGCATGAAGAAGGGTGGCGGGTTCATCCCCGGCATCAGACCCGGTGGACCGACGGCCGGCTACCTCAGCCACGTGCTGAGCCGGCTGACGGCGGCCGGCTCGCTGTACCTAGGGCTGATCGCGCTCATCCCGCTGATCGCTGTTGGCCTGCTGGACGCGACCCAGCAGTTCCCGCTCGGCGGCACCAGCATCCTGATCATGGTGGGTGTGGGCCTTGATACCGTCAAGCAGATCGAGAGCCAGCTGCAGCAGCGTAACTACGAGGGCTTCCTGAGGTAGTGCGACTAGTCCTCGTTGGGCCCCCCGGCGCGGGCAAGGGGACGCAGGCCCAGTTCATCGCCTCTCACCTGTCTATCCCGAAGATCTCGACAGGGGATATCTTCCGGTACAACGTGAGCAGCGGCACCGAACTGGGCAAGCAGGCCAAGGCCTATATGGGCCGCGGCGACCTGGTACCCGACGAGATCACGATCGCCATGGTTGTCGCCCGGCTGCAGGAGCCCGACGCGCAGTCCGGCTTCCTGCTCGACGGCTTCCCCAGGAACGTGCCGCAGGCTGAGGTGCTACGCAAGCTGCTGGCGGAATGGGACACAAAGCTGGACGTCGTGCTCGAGCTGGTGGTGGACGACGACGAGGTCGTCAGGCGGCTGTCGGGGCGCCGGACCTGCCGCCAGTGCGGTCGCATCTGGCACGTGCTGTTCGAGCCGCCGGCCAGGGCCGGGATCTGCGACGACTGCAATGGTGAGCTGTTCCAGCGCGACGACGACCGGGAGCAGACCATCCGCCATCGCCTGGACGTCTACGCCGAGCAGACGCAGCCTCTGATCGCCTTCTACGCCGACGACGGGATGCTGCTCGGCATCGACGCCACCGGGCCGGTCGAGGAGATCACCGAGCGCGCCATGAACGCTTTGCGCCGCTTTATGAGGTAGGCCGCTGCCGGCCCTGGCCGGGTAGCGTGGGAGGGGCTGACAAAGGAGGCGGGATGCGGCACAACCGGGCGGCCGGGTCTGCCGGACAGGTGGTCGGTCATGGCCTATGACCCCGATCTGCGGGCATCCGATGAGGACCGAGACCGGACCGCCGCGCTGCTGCGCGAGCATCACGCCCTCGGGCGCCTGACCGCTGAAGAGTTCAGTGAGCGGCTGGACAACACTTTCGCCGCGACAACGATTGGCGATCTGGAGCGCCTACTGAGGGATTTGCCCCGAATGGACCTGTACCGGCTGCCGAACGCCGAGATGACCAGGCAGCCGCGGCAGGCTCAGCCGAGGGTCCGCTCCGCCGGCGGCATGTCCGGCGGCTGGCGCGCGGCGTGGGGCGTCTACCTGACCGTCAACCTGGTCTGCCTCGTGGTCTACCTGCTCTCCGGTGCGGGGTACCCGTGGTTCCTGTGGGTGGCCGGGCCCTGGGGCGCGGTCATGGCGGGCACCTACTGGAGCTTCGGGGCCGGGAGGTCGGCGCGACGCCAGCTTGGTTCCGGGCCAGGTCAGGGTCAGTTGCCCGGCGGCTCAGGCTAACGGGCTCGGCGGGAATAACCGATCCCGGCCGGGCGTTAACAGGCTGGTCGGGTGGCCGGGGAGCCAGTTCGCGTAGGCGTCGGACCTGAAGTAAACTTTCCCACGGCCCATGAGCTGATGTTTGCGTGCGGATTCTCGCCAAAGCGCGACAGGGGTTAGTCAGCCCGGCCGCCCGTGTACAAGCGGGCAAGATCAGCCTAACTACAAGCCCTGGCTTGCAGGCACGGGCCTGCGAGCTAGGTCACAACAACAAGCAGTGAAGCGCGGAGGGCATGGCCAAGAAAGACGGCGCCATCGAGATTGAGGGAACGGTCGTGGAGTCGCTCCCGAACGCCTTTTTCAGGGTGGAGCTGGACAACGGGCACAAGGTCCTGGCCCACATCAGCGGGAAGATGCGGATGCACTACATCCGGATTCTGCCCGATGACCGGGTCGTCGTGGAGCTGAGCCCCTACGACCTAAGTCGTGGGCGGATCGTCTACCGATACAAGTAACGAGCGTCATGGGCGTCACCGGCCAGCCGGGTCGCCCGAGGAGAGACCAGACACAATGAAGGTCAAGCCAAGCGTGAAGAAGATCTGCAGCAAGTGCCGGATCATTCGCAGGCATGGCCGGGTCATGGTCATCTGCTCTGATCCGCGGCACAAGCAGCGACAGGGCTGAGGACTAGCCCGGCCCGTGGTACCGACACCCGTGGCTGTGGCGACAGTACAACTGAACAGCACGGTAGGGCTGCAGAGCCACACCGAGCACAGTAAGCACGCACCGCAAGCCGCCGGCCCCGTGGGCCGGCGGAGCACCTCCGGAGGAGGCCGGGGCCGTGTCCGGGCAGGGACACGGAGCGATGCGCAGGACCTCCAGAGCTAAGGAGAACTGCCCACGATGGCACGCCTCGTCGGCGTCGACCTGCCCCGCGATAAGCGGCTAGAGGTCGCACTTACCTACATCTACGGCATCGGCCGGACTCGCGCGTTCGAGACGCTGAGCGC
>JASIBJ010000362.1 GCA_030045215.1 Streptosporangiaceae bacterium
AGCCGGCCGGGCCGCAGGATCGCCGGGTCGATCATGTCCTCGCGGTTCGACGCACCGATGACGATGACGTTCTCGAGGCCCTCGACGCCATCGATCTCCGACAGCAACTGCGGCACGATCGTGTTTTCCACGTCGCTCGACACCCCAGAACCGCGGGTTCGGAAGATCGAGTCCATCTCGTCGAAGAACACGATCACCGGCATGCCCTCGCTGGCCTTCTCCCGAGCGCGCTGGAAGACCAGCCGGATGTGGCGTTCGGTCTCGCCGACGTACTTGTTCAGCAGCTCCGGGCCTTTGATGTTGAGGAAGAAGCTCCGGCGCTCTTTGCCCGGCACTGATCCGGGCCCCGCCTCGTTCCCCTCCGGTGTATCTTCGGCCGATCGCTCGGCCACCTGCTTCGCCAGCGAGTTCGCGACCGCCTTCGCGATCAGCGTCTTGCCGCAGCCGGGCGGGCCGTAAAGGAGCACGCCCTTGGGCGGGCGCAGCTGATGCTCCTTGAACAGGTCAGCGTGCAGGTACGGCAGCTCGATGGCGTCCCTGATCTGCTCGATCTGCGGGCCGAGGCCGCCGATCTCGGAGTAAGAGATGTCAGGGACTTCTTCCAGGATGAGCTCTTCGACCTCGGCCTTGGGGATGCGCTCATACACGTAGCCCGAGCGCGGCTCGAGCAGGAGGGAATCGCCTGGACGCAGCGTCTGGTCGCGCAGCGGCTCGGCCAGCCGCGCGACCCGCTCCTCGTCAGCGTGGGAGATCACCAGGGCGCGGTCGCCGCCGTCCAGGATCTCCTTGAGCATGACGACCTCGCCGACGGTCTCATAGCCCTGGGCGATGACCACGTTCAGCGCCTCGTTGAGCACGACCTCCTGGCCGGGCCGCAGTTCCTGCAGTTCCACGCCGGGGCTCACGCTGACGCGCATCTTGCGGCCGCCAGTGAACACATCCGCCGTGCCGTCCTCGGCCGCTTGCAGGAACACGCCGAAGCCGCTCGGCGGCTGAGCTAGCCGGTCGACTTCCTCCTTGAGGGCGATGATCTGGTCGCGCGCCTCCCTGAGGGTCGTTGCCAGCCGCTCATTCTGGCCGGTCACGGCGGCGATGTTCGCTTCGGCCTCGCGAAGCCGCTGCTCAATCAGGTGCGTCTGGCGCGGCGAGTCAGCCAGCCGGCCGCGCAGGGCCGCGACCTCCTCCTCGAGGAAGGAGATCTGCGTGGTCAGGACCTTGACCTCGTCATCGTGGCGTCCGGAGTGGACGCTGTCATCACGAGAGGCCATGCCCCTCACCCCCTCCCGAGAGCTGAGTTACTTAGACCCTACCTATCCAAGGTCGTTCCGTAACCTGGCGGCGGGTCCCGCCTGGAGCATTCTGCGTTACGATCTGGAAAACTGGCTAGCCCGTTACGCATCCTCCGGGGCGGAGCCGGCCTGATCCGACCCTAGCCTCGCTTCAGCTTCGGCCGCTTCCGCGCCCTTCGACGGCCTGCGACGGCGTGGCGGGGCGCTCACGCCGTCGGCCAGCCTCCGGGCGGTGATCAGGAACCCGGTATGCCCGACCATCCGGTGCTCGGGCCGTACCGCCAGCCCGTCCACGTGCCAACCCCGCTGCAGGGTCTCCCAGGCGGTCGGCTCGGCGAAGTTTCCGTGCTCGCGCAGCGTGGTGACGGTCCTCGCCAGCTGGGTCGTGGTCGCCACGTAACAGCAGATGAGCCCGCCGGGAACCAGTACGGCCGCAGCCGTCCGGACATGTTCCCAGGGCGCGAGCAAGTCAAGCACGACGCGATCGGCATCGTGCAATCCGGCGGGATCGAGATCGCCGACGACAAGCCGCCAGGCCGGATGCGGGCCGCCGAAGTATCGCTCCACGTTGGCGGAGGCGATCTCGGCGAAGTCCGGCCGGCGTTCAAACGACGTCAGCTGACCGCCTTCGCCCACCGCCCGCAGGAGCCAGCAGGACAGCGCGCCCGAGCCGGCGCCCGCCTCCACGACGTGCGCGCCGGGGAAGATGTCGGCGAGCCCGATTATCTGGGTCGCGTCCTTCGGGTAGATGACCGCCGCACCGCGCGGCATCGACACTGCGAAGTCGGCCAGCAGCGGCCTCAGTGCTACATAGGCGGTGCCGCCCGCGGACAGCACGACGCTGCCCTCGGGCTGGCCGATGAGGTCATCGTGCGCCACCGACCCGCGGTGGGTGTGAAACGACTTCCCCGCGGTAAGCACGAGCCGGTGCTGGCGGCCCTTCGGGTCTGTCAGCTGCACCTGGTCGCCGGGCGCGAACGGGCCACGAGGGTGATGGATCACGGGTGCCAGGCTAGCGGCGCCCGCGCTACGCGCGGCCGAAAGCAGTGCTTGAAAGCGATGCAGCCTGGCTTTTCGGCCGCGCTATGCGCGGCCGAAAGCAGTGCTTGAAAGCGATGCAGCCTGGCTTTCGGCCGCGCTATGCGCGGCCGAAAGCCAGGTCTAGGTCGGAGGTGGCGAGCACGCCGTACACCTGACCTGAAGGCTCCACTAGCAGATACTCCGACGCGGGTGACTTGCGCACGGCCTCGATCAGGTCAATGCCGGACAGGTCAGCCGACAAGATCATGCCAGGATCGAGCGTGCGCGCCAGCGAGCCGGCGTCGATCCACGGTCTGCGCTGCTCCGGCGTCGCAATGACGGCGCCCTCATTCACGATCGCGATCGGCTTCGCGTCGTGGTCCACGACGACCAGTGCCCGCGCCTGCGCGAGGTCTGCGCGCCTGATCGCTTCGGCTAGCGGCAGCGTCGAGGGGATCGGGATCGCACGCCGCGCCAGCGTCCTGGCCTGCAAGGCCGGGAGCTTCTCCCTGATTCTGGCGGCTCGCAGCGCCTGCCCGGCGCTCATCCACATGAAGACAGCGATGACAACGAGCCAGAGCCCGTAGCCACTCGACACGCTCAGACTGCCCGACGTCGGCGACGCAAGTGGCACCGCGACGAGAAGGATGGCGAGTATTCGGCCGGCCCACGCCGCCATCACGGTCGCCTGGCCGGGCTGGCCGGTGACCTTCCAGATCCCCGCGCGCAGGACCCGGCCGCCGTCGAGCGGCAGCCCGGGCAGCATGTTGAACACGGCCACGACCAGGTTCACGAGAACGAGCCGGTCCAGCACGACTCTCGGGATGCCCTGCGGGTGAAGCAACTCGATCAGCCCGTACCCGATGCCCGCCAGCGCCAGTGACATCACCGGGCCGGCCGCGGAGACCAGGAACTCCTGCCCGGGAGTCGGCGGCTCCTTCTCGATCTCGGAGAAGCCGCCGAGCGGGTATAGCAGGATCCGGCGCACCGGCAGCCGGAGCGCGCGAGCGACGAGGCTGTGGCTGAGTTCGTGGATCAGCACGCACGCATACAGCAGAACTACGACGGTGGCGGCGACAACATACCGCGCGACCGTGCCGTTGACACTGCCCGGCAGCGTTCCCGGCTCCGAATAGAGCACGACCAGGACGGCGGCGACCACGAACCAGTAGGGCGAGACGTAGACAGGAATGCCGAATGGCCGGCCCACCATGATGCCCATCCGGAAGCCAGAGGGCCGTCCGGCCCGCTGATCCTGCCCGGGCTGGCCGGTCGGCTGCGGCCCGCTATCCTGAATGGGTCCTGTCACGTCTCGATGCTACGCGGTAGGAGGCGTCTGGAGCGCATGGCTGCCGTGCCGATCGTGATGTGCCGGCTAGCCGTGTCATCGGCAGTGGACTGTCAGGGCTCTGCCTTAGTGTGCGGAACATGAGCGAGACGATCAGCGAGGCAGCCGTGACGGCCGAGCAGGTGGCCGACGATCCCGCCGCCCAGGATCAGCCACGCGGGCCCAGCCTTTCGCCGTCGCGCGCAAGCGACTTCATGGCGTGCCCGCTGCTCTACCGGTTCCGGGTGCTGGACAAGCTCCCCGAGCCGCCGAGTCCGGTGGCCGCGCGAGGCACGCTGGTGCACGCAGTACTCGAACGACTGTTCGATGAGCCGCAGGGCTGCCGCACTCCCCAGGCCGCCAGGGACCTTGTTCCCGGCCAGTGGGAACGACTGCTGGCAGAAGAGCCCGAACTCGCGGGCATGTTCGCGGAGGACTCCCAGCGCGATGCTTGGTTCGACGAAGCCCGCGAGATGCTGGATCGCTACTTCACCCTCGAGGACCCGAACCGGCTGGAGCCGACCCACAGGGAAATGTCGGTCGAGGCGGTGCTGGAGTCCGGGCTCATGCTGCGGGGCTACATCGACCGCCTCGATGTGGCCAGAACCGGCGAGCTGCGGATTGTGGACTACAAGACGGGGACGGCACCGCGCGAGGAGTACGAGGCCAGGGCGCTGTTCCAGATGAAGTTCTACGCCCTGGCGCTGTGGCGGGCCCGTGGCATCGTCCCCAAGATGCTGCAGCTCATTTACCTGGGTAATGGGGAGCTTGTCCGGTATGTGCCTGATGAAGCCGATCTGGTGGCGACCGAGCGGAAGGTCAATGCCCTCTGGCGGGCCATAGACCGGGCGCGCACGACCGGCGACTGGCGACCCCACCCGAGCCGGCTGTGCGAGTGGTGCTCTCACCAGGCCCTGTGCCCCGCGTTCGGCGGCAGTCCGCCGCCGCTGCCACCGGCAGAGCACGTCGGCGAGGCCCCCGACGCCCGGAACGCCTCCGTCCCGGCTGCGGCGCCGCCGGTCCCGGTCCAGCCGACCGTCCTTGCCGAGGTGCCGACGGTTCCCGCGTGAATCGCCGCGGGGATGCCCTCACGCCGCGGTGTTCTCGGGGAAATGACAGGCGACTCGGTGGCCGGATTCCAGCTCCCGCAGCGGAGGTTCATCGGTGCGGCAGATCTCCTGCGCCTTCCAGCAGCGGGTATTGAACCGGCAGGCCGGCGGCGGGTTCAGCGGGCTCGGTACGTCACCGACCAGCCGGATCCGCTCCCGGCGGCCACGCTCTCCTGTCTCGCTCCTCACCGGCTCAGGGACCGGCACGGCGGACATCAGCGCCACCGTATATGGGTGCCGCGGGCTGGCGTAGAGCTGATCGCGAGAGGCGATCTCGACCAGCTTCCCGAGGTACATGACCGCGACCGTATCGCTGATGTGCCGGACCACCGACAGGTCGTGCGCGATCACGACATAGGTCAGGCCAAGCTCGTCTTGCAGGTCCTCCATCAGGTTCACGACCTGGGCCTGGATGGACACGTCCAGCGCCGATACCGGCTCGTCGGCGATGATCAGCCGCGGCTTGAGCGCCAGCGTGCGGGCAATCCCGATACGCTGCCGCTGGCCGCCGGAGAACTCGTGCGGGTACCGGTTGTAGTGCTCAGGGTTAAGGCCCACGAGCTCAAGCAAGTCCTGCACCGCCCGCTTGGTGCCACCCTCGGTCGTGACGCGCTGCAGGCGGAACGGGGCGCCCACGATCGCGCCCACGGTCTGGCGCGGGTTCAGCGAGGAGTAAGGGTCCTGGAAGATCATCTGGATGTCGCGGCGGAGCGGCCGCATCTGGCCCATCGACAGGTGCGTGATGTCGCGGCCATCGAACAAGATCTGGCCTCCGGTCGGCTCCAGCAGCCTGACCAGCAGCCGCCCGGTCGTCGTCTTGCCGCAGCCTGACTCTCCCACCAGGCCAAGCGTCTGCCCGGCCCGGACCGACAAGTCGATCCCGTCGACCGCCTGGACGGCACCGACCTTGCGGCGGAAGACCAGGCCGCGCGTCACGGGGAAGTGCTTCTGCAGGGCCGTAACCTGCAGTAGCGCGTTGCCCTCGGCCGGCAGGCTGCCGTCCGTCATGCCGACCGCGCTCGGCGATGTGGTCACGCGCCCTCCCCAGTGACTTCGGCGGCAACCTTGACCCGCTCGGCCCGCAGCTTCTCCCGCTGGACGGCGCTCAGGTGACACGCGACGAGGTGACCAGGGTCAGCCTCGCGCAGGATCGGTATCTCGGTCTGGCTGCGCCCGTTGGTCAGCGTCGCGTAGTCGCAGCGCGGGTGGAACGGGCAGCCGGAAGGCACGTTGATGAGGCTCGGCGGGCTGCCCTTGATCGGGACGAGCCGCTCGGCCCTGGCCTCGTCGATGCGCGGCATCGAGCTCAGCAGTCCCCAGGTGTAAGGGTGCCCGGCCCGCCCGAAGATGTCCTCGGCGGTGCCGTACTCCGACACCCTCCCGCTGTACATCACCAGGATGTCGTCGGATAGCTCGGCAACCACGCCGAGATCGTGCGTGATGATGATGACCGCGGAGCCAAACTCGCGCTGCAGGTCAGAGATCAGGTCCAGAATCTGGGCCTGCACAGTCACGTCCAGGGCCGTGGTCGGCTCGTCGGCGATCAGCAGCTCAGGGTCACAGGACAGAGCCATGGCGATCATGGCGCGCTGGCGCATGCCGCCGGAAAACTGATGCGGGTAGTCGTCCGCCCTGGACGCGGGCTGCGGGATCCCCACCCGGCCGAGCATGTCGATAGCATGCTGCCGGGCGGCCCGCCTGCTCACCTTATTGTGGAGCAGGTAGGCCTCGGTGATCTGGGCGCCCACGGTGAAGTACGGGTGCAGGGCGGACAGCGGATCCTGGAAGATCATCGCCATCTTGCTACCGCGCAGTGACCTGACCCGCTCCGGCTTCGCGCTGATCAGCTCCTCACCGTCGAGGAAGATCTGGCCGGATATGTCCGCCCGGCCGTACTGGTGCAGCCCGAGAATGCCCAGGCTGGTCACGCTCTTGCCGGAACCCGACTCTCCGACGATCCCGAGCGTCTTGCCCCGGTCGAGGGTGAACGAGACGCCGTCCACCGCCTTGACGACGCCGTCGTCGGTGGGAAAGCTGATCCGCAGGTCGCGGACGTCGAGCAGGGCGCTGGGGCGACCGCCCGCCGACGCCATGTCGGCATCCTGGAGGCCGCGAGCTCGCCGGGCGCCCGCTGCCCGCAAGCCGCGCAGCCCGGCGTGCTTGCGCTGGCCGGCTTCCGCGCCGTCGGTCAAGCGGGAGGTCCCGGGGTCGCCCCCGTAGCCAGCAGAGTCGGTCTGTGTCATTACAACCTGACCCTGGGATCGATCGCCGCGTACAGAATGTCAACCACCATATTGGCCATGATGATAAAGAATGACGCGAGCAGTACCACGCCCATGATCTCGGGCAGGTCCTGGTTGTTGATGGCCTCGATCGTGAACAGGCCCAGGCCGTGCAGGCTGAAGGTGAACTCGGTGAGCACGGCGCCGCCGAGCAGCAGGCCGAGGTCCATCCCGAAGATCGTCAGGATCGGCGTCAACGCTGCCCGCAGGCCGTGCTTGAAGATCACCGTGCGCTCCGGCAGGCCCTTGGCCCTGGCGGTCCTGATGTAGTCCTCGTTCATGGTTTCCAGCATCCCGGCCCTGGTCAGCCGGGCATACAGGGCCGAGTACAGGAACGCGAGCGCGATCCACGGCAGGATGAGGTTCTTGGCCCATTCCAGTGGGTTCTGGCTAAGGCTGACGTACTGAACGTTGAAGATCTGCCAGTGGAAGCTGAACAGCAGCAACAGGATCTGGCCGGTGAAGAAGATCGGCAGCGAGACGCCCATGAGCGCGGTGCCCATGGAGAAGCGGTCGAAGAAGGTGCCGCGCTTGAGGGCCGAAACCACGCCGATCGCCACGCCGCTGACCAGCCACAGCACCGCGGCGCCGCCAGCCAGCGAGGCCGTCACCGGGATGTTGCTCACCAGCAGCGGCCAGACCGGCTGCTGGTTGCGCCATGAATAGCCGAGGCACGGCGGCGGGCAGCTAACCCGGCTCGGCCCGACGGAGTAGGTGTACCCCGCGACGATGCCCTTGAGGAACCGGCCGAACTGCACGGGCAGCGACTCATTCAGCCCGAGCCTGACTTCCATCGCGCGGATCTCGGACGGGGTCGGGATGCGTCCCACGTACCTGGCGGCCAGATCATAGGGCGTCTGGCCGGCCAGCCTGGGGAGGAGGAAGAAGATCCCATAGGTGATTGCGCTGACGATGATCAGCAGTACCACCGTCGCGAAAAGCCGCCTGATGATGAATGTAATCACGCCGCGTGGCGCCGGCGCCCGCTCTCGGTGGTCACAGGGGGATGATCCCCTGGAACCTCCGCGATGCGGGCGCCGGCGCGCTCACCTGCTCTCTTCTTCCGATCGGTGATCTGAGTTGCCGACCGTGATCGCTACTTCAGGCCAAGAACGGCGTAGTTGTACATGCCGTAGTACTGGTCCATGTAGACGTTGGTCAGGTTCGGGTTCCGGTACAGCAGCACCTTCTGATACACGATCGGCAGGATGACAGCCTGGGCCATGACATCCTTATCGATCTCGGCGTAGATCGCATTCGCTGACGCGGTGTTCGTGTCGCCGGCGGCCGTGTTGAACAGCGCGTTGACCGCCGGGTTGTTGAGCTCCTCGATGTTGGTGTTGCCAGCCGGCGCGATGGCGGCGCCGTCGGTTATGTCATAAAGGAAGCCGAACCCGTCCGGCCAGTCGGCAGCCCAGCCGCCGAGCGCGATCCCGATGTGGTGGCTGTGCACGAACGCGGGCACGCCTGCGTAGTTGCTGTAGTAGTCACCGGTCGGGTAACCCAGCAGGGTTAGCTTGATGCCGACATTAGCCAGGGCTGCCTGCATGGCCTGGGCCGCGGCGACGTCCGTCGGCCGGTCGGACCGGTAGGCGATAGCCGTGCTGAACCCGTTCGGCATGCCGCACAGCTTCAGCTGCGCCTTGGCGGCCGCGACGTCACCGTTGGGCACGCTCACGGCGTTGTACAGGTCGAAATCCGAGTAGCCAGGGATGATCGGCGGGATCACCGTGCTGGCAATCTGGCCGCCGACCACCGGGCCGCCATACGCGTCCTGGAGCGTCGTCTTGTCAGCGGCGTATTCGATGGCCTCCCGGCAGTGGACGTTCGGGATGACCACGTCGTTGATGTAAGCGAACCTGAGGAAGTTGTTGATCGGGTTGTCGGCGTCCGCCTTGAGCGACGGCTTGCTCAGGATCTCCGCCCGCGCAGCCGTCTGCACGCCGAGGCCCTGCAGGTCCATGTCCGCGTAGCCGGCGACTTGGTTCTGGTCCACCGTGTTCTGGTTGATGTTGAAGTTGACGATGATCTTGTTGACCAGCTGCTTGGCCTGCGGGTCGGTCTTCGGGTTCCAGTACGGGTTCTTCACCAGGACGAGCTGCTTGTTGAGCGTGTAGCTCTGGAACTCATACGGCCCGGTCGAGATCGGGTCCAGCTGGAAGTTGGCGCCGCCGTGCGCGCCGGTGTCCCACGACGGCAGGACCGGGGTGCTCTGCGGGATTGCGACGACGAAGTTGAAGTCGGCGAAGGGGTGCAGCAGGTGGAACTGGATTGTGGTCGAGTTCGGCGTGGTGACCGATGTGAGCCCCCAGAGGTTCTTCGCCGGATCGACGTACGGTCCCTTGTAGTTCGGGTCGTTCAGCAGCTGCTGATAGTAGACGGGGCCGATCGGCAGGATGTTCTTGGCGAACGTGCGCTCGATGCCGTACTTGACGTCCTGCGCGGTGACGGTGACGCCGTTCTGGAACTTCACGTCCGGCTGGATGTGGTAGGTCCAGGTCAGACCGTGGTCGCTCACCGTGCCAAGGCCGGTCGCCAGGTCGGGCGTGAGCTGGAGGCCGCAGGCGCCAGGGCAGGACTTGTAGGTCAACAGCGACATGCTGTAGAGCCGCACGAAGTCCCACATGAAGGCGTAGTAGGTGTTTTGGTAGTCGGTCGAGTCCGGGGTGACGGCGGAGTCTATGACCAGCGTCTTGTTGGCTGGGGTATTCGACGGATTCACCACCGACGTGATGCCCTCGCCGTAGGCCGTGGTGGTACTCGACGGGGCTGAGCTGCCCCCGCATGCAGCCAGCGTGAGTGCGGCGGCCGCGCCCAAAGCGCCGAATACCGCGATCTTGGATCTATACATCCTGGGAAGCGCCTCCTGTCATTCCTGCGTCATCTAGTCGTGTGAACTGCTCGGCTCATCGGCTCTTGGGGTCGAGCGCGTCGCGCAGCCCGTCACCGAAGAGGTTGAAGGCCATCACGGTCAGGAAGATGGCCAGGCCGGGGATGAACATGTACATCGGGTCGATGTAGTAGTAGCCGTTGGTTACCGCGTCGGACAGCATCTCGCCCCAGCTCGGCGTCGGCGGGATGATGCCCACGCCGAGGTAGGACAGCGCCGCCTCGAAGAGGATGTTGGTGGGTATCAGCAGCGTGGCGTAGACCAGGATCGGCCCCCACAGGTTCGGCAGCAGCTCCCGGACGAGGATGTACGGGCCGCGTGCACCCAGGCTCCGCGCCGCGTCCACGAACTCGCGCTCGCGCAGGGACAGCACCTGGCCGCGGATGATCCGGCCCATGTAGGGCCAGCTGAAGAAGCCGATGATGAAGATCAGCAGGCCGATGCGCAGCCCGTTGCCGGAAACGGCGACGCCGAGGAAATCTGCCGTGGTCGGCAGCACGCCCACAAGGGCGATCGCGAATACCAGCAGCGGGAAGGCCAGGAACACGTCCATCGTGCGGGCGATCAGCGTGTCGACCCAGCCGCCGAAGTAGCCAGCGATGATCCCGAAGAACACGCCGATGACGACCGCAAGCGCAGTAGCCAGTGAGGCGATCAGCAGCGAGTACCGCGCGCCGTTGACGATCCGGCTAAGCACGTCCCGCCCGGTATCCGGCTCGACTCCGAACGGATGGGCCAGGCTGATGCCGCCGAAGCGGCCATTGGGACTGAGCAGGGTCGGGTTGAGCAAGTTCGGGTGGTAGACGTCGGGATTCTGCACCAGGAACGGCCCGACGATCGCGACCAGGACGAGGAAGATGACGAGGATGGCGCTTCCCATCGCCACCTTGTCCCGCTTGAGCCGCATCCAAGCGATCTGGCCGAGCGAACGGCCCTCGATCCTCCGGCCGCTGCCACCCTGGGCGGCTGCGGGCGCCGCCTCGGCCTGGGCAGCCGAGACATCGAGCGGTGCTGCCATCAGCTGCTCACTTCCCGATCCGCCATCGCGGCCAAGCCCCTTTCCCGCCAGCACCGGCTTCTCGCCAGCGCTGGCCGGCCGAGCAAAGGGCTCGCCAGTGCGCCGACTCTGGTCCCGCCGTTACAGGACGGAGCTGAAGCGCGGCTGAAAGCCCGGCTACTTCTTGTTGGAGAATCCCAAGTTTCTGGTATCTAGCCAAGCCCAGCCAAACGTCGTGGCTCGATTGTGACCGAATGAAGATTCTTCCGCGACAGGCAGGGGCACGCGCTGCCGCTAAAGTGATTTCGATCACTTAATCCCATGACGTCGGAGAATGTCCTCGACATCACTCATGTCGTCCTTGGGCGGTGATCCCGGTGGCGCGCCGGGTTGAGACCTGGTCGCGGGCGGGGAGGTTGCCGGGTGGCCGGCATCGGGTTGCCGGAGCCGGCGCGCTTCCTTTTCCTTGCGCCGCTTGTCGCGCCGGCGGCCGCTCTGCAGCAGCGGTATCCCTCCTGTTATCAGGAACAGCAGCGCCGCGATGAAGAACAAGATCACGCCAAGCCAGGCCTTCGGGGAGAAGACGAAGCTGCCCGCGAAGGTCACGATGGCCGACCCCAGGCGGCCGACCAGGCGGATAGCGCCGGTCAGGTAGATGACGATGGGCAGCAGCGACCAGGCGACACCGCGCATGCCGCTGCGCCAGCCCTTAGCCCGCCACGCCCAAGCGCTCAGGATTAGCCCGATAATCGTGACGATCAGGCACGTAGTGCCAGTCGCGATGCTGAGCCAGGTGCCCATGCTCGCCCTCCCCCGGTTCGGCCGCCACCGATGAGGACGGCCAGGCGCGTAACCTCATAGTCGCACATCGCCGGCCTCTGATCACGGTGTGGCCGAGGTGCCGTCAGGAGCGGGCCTTGTCAGCCCGGCGATGTGCCCGAGGCCGGGCCGAAGCCGGGCGAACTCTGCTCGCAGCCGCTGGAGGCTCAGCTCAAGCAGCGAGGACACGACCAGCCTGCCGGGCGCGGCGGGGATGGGCACGATTCCCGGTACGGCGACCACGAGGCAGCCGGCCGCCTCAGCAGCGGCCACGCCGTTCGGCGAGTCCTCGACGACCACGCACCGCCGCGGGTCGACCGCCAGCTTGGCCGCGGCGAGCAGGTAGCCCTCGGGATCTGGCTTGCAGGCGGACACATCTCCCGCGCACACGGTCACCGGGAAACTGGCCGGCAAGGCACGGAGCACCGCGTCCATGATCTCGCGCTCCGAGGACGTCACGAGCGCATGCGGCAGGCCGGCTGCCGCGACCTGCGCGAGCAGCTCCCTGGCACCGGGCATGGCGGGCAATGGCCGGTCACGCAGCAGCCCGGCCATGGCTTCGAGCAGCCAGCGCTCGACTTGCTCTGCGGTGGCAGGCCGCGTTGCCTTGCCGAGGAGGTACGCGACCGTAACCGCCATCGATCCGCCCACGAGCGCGTGCTGGTCATTCTCGGCCCACGGGCCGGCCAGGCGGGCCATGACGGCGGTTTCCGCCGCGAACCAGAGCGGCTCGGAGTCCACCAGGATGCCGTCCATGTCGAACAGCACAGCCTGGAGCCCGCTGTCGGGCTGGACCTGAGCAGGGCTGGCCGCTGTCACCTGTGCAGTATGTCGCCTGGCCTCGGTGCGCGCAGCCGTGGATCCGCCGACGGCGGGTTGCTGGCCTGAACCGTCCAGTCTGGCCTCGCTGCACGTAGGCTGGGGTGTATCCGCCGGCTAACGGCGGGCGGCCAGGGAGGTGGCTGACAATAGAGCTGCAGTCCGTAGGCAAGCTGAACTCGCCGGCGCTCATCGCGGCTTTCGAGGGATGGAATGACGCCGGCGAGGCTGCCAGCGGCGCCATCGGCCATCTCATCGAGTCATGGAACGCCAGCCCGGCAGGCGAGATCGACCCGGAGGACTATTACGACTTCCAGGTGACCAGGCCGGTCATGGAGGTCAGCGACGGCAAGACCGATCGGTTGGTCTGGCCCACGACCCGGATTGCCGTGGCCAGCCCGCCGGCGATCGGCCGTGATTTGCTGCTCGTCCAGGGCATCGAGCCGAACATGCGCTGGCGCGGCTTCACCGCCGAGCTGGTTGAGGCGTTCGAGAAGCTGGACGTGGAGCTGGTCATCCTCCTCGGCGCGCTGCTTGCCGATTCGCCGCACACCAGGCCGGTGCCGGTCTCGGCTGCGGCATCCGACGTCGCGCTGGCCGCGCAGCTGCACGTGGAACCAGTCGACTACAAGGGCCCGACGGGAATCGTGGGGGTACTGCAGCAGGCGTGCGCGAGCGCCGGCCTATCCGCTGTCTCGCTGTGGGCCGCCGTGCCTCATTACGTGGCACAGCCGCCGAGCCCCAAGGCGACACTCGCGCTCTTGCGCCACGTAGAGGACATCCTCGACATCTCCCTGCCGCTTGCTGACCTGCCTGCCGAGGCCAGGGCCTGGGAGCGCGGCGTGGATGAGCTGGCCGAGCAGGACGCCGAGGTCGCCGAATATGTCCGCACCCTCGAGGAGGCTAAGGACGCCACGGACCTTCCCGAGGCCAGCGGCGACGCGATAGCCAGGGAATTCGAGCGCTACCTGCGCCGGCGCGGGGACCGGGGCGAGCACGGCCGCTGAGCCCCGCCGGCCCGGCTAGATCGGCGGCCAGGGAACCGCCGGCCAGTCCGTCGGCGGGAACGGGTACACCTTGTGCTCGAGCAGCAGGTTAATGCGCTTTCTGGTGGCCTCGACCTCGTCCCGCGTGAGCCAGCTGGCGAGCTCGGCGGCCAGCTCGCCGCCCGCCATCGATTCCCGCACGCAGCGCAGTCCTGCCAGCGCCTCGCCGGGCAGCCGCTTGCCGCTCCACTGCCAGAGCACCGTCCTGAGCTTGTACTCGGCGGCGAAGCAGACGCCATGGTCGCAGCCATACAGATGGCCGTCGGGGGCCGGCAGCAGATGGCCGATCTTGCGGTCGGCGTTGTTGACCACCGCGTCGAAGATGGCCATCCGGCGCAGCCCGGTGTGGTTACCGCTCCGCGCCAGCGCGACCAGGTCCACGGTCGTGTCGGCGTCGATCCAGAGCTGGCACATGCCCGGGCCGAACGGCCCGTCCCGGTAGACCGTGGGCGGCACCACGTTCCAGCCGGCGGCCCTGGACACCGCGTAGGCCGCGATCTCGCGCCCGGCCAGCGTGCCCTCGGGAAAGTCCCACAGGGGACGTTCGCCCGCGACCGGCTTGTACACGCAGGCGGCCTTGAGGCCGTTCCCGCTGATGTCGCAGTACATGGTCGCGTTCGAGGCGTCGACAAGCCGGCCCCGGATAGCCAGCTCGCCGTTCGCGAGCAGGTCGAGCGCCGCGGCCTCGGGCAGCCGGTACGCATCCTGTCCGCCCTCAGGGGCGGATGGGTCGGTCCACTCGGCCCGCTCCGCCTGCCCGCCAGCTGCCGGATCAGCCACGCGGAACCCGGTGCCCGTTCTGACGCGGGCAGATGTGCCCGACGGGATCGAGCGGCAGCCCGCACAGCGGGCACGGCGGCCTCCCCTGGCTGACCACCTGCAAGGCTCGGCGGGAGAAGGCGCGCGCCTGCCCCGCGGTGATCCGGACCCGCAGCACCGCGGGCCCGTCCTCTGGCACGTCTTCGATCAGCGGCTCGACCGGGTCATCGGATTCCTCCTGGGCTTCGATGATCACCCGCTCGCCGTCGTGATCCCATGCGAGAGCGATCGCGCCAACCCGGAAGTCCTCGGTCAGCGGAAGGTCGAGCGGCCCGTCGTCGGCCAGTGCAGCGGGCGCCACGGCCGGCCCTCCTGAGCTGCCCGCCGACCGCCGGAGCACCTCGTCGAGCAGTTCGTCAAGGCGCTCGGCAAGCTGGCTCACCTGGCCCTTCTCCAGGGCGACGCTCGTGGTCCGGCCGCCGCCGGAGGCCTGCAGGTAGAACGTGCGCTCGCCGGGCTGCCCGACGGTGCCAGCCACAAACCGCTCGGGCGGGTCATACGAGTACACCGGCATGCCTCTATCCTCCCGCGCCGCTACCAGTTACGCGCCAGGCTACTGGCGCGAGCCGCCAGGCGGGGCCTACGGCAACCGCTACCTCGTCTCGGCCCCGGCGCCGCCGCCAACCTGCGCATCGCTTTCCTTCCCCCTGCCTGGCGAGTCCTTCCTTCCCGCGCCCTGGAGCACCCCCGTCCCGTCCGCACCGGTGTCGTTCATGCGCAGCACGAACGGGCGCAGCGGGGTGTACCTGATAACACTCATCGAGCACGGATCGACCTGGATTCGCTGGCTCATGTCAAAGTGCATGCCAAGGCTATCGGCCAGGATTGCTTTGATTACGTCGCCGTGCGAGCACACCAGATAGCACGCCTCGCGGCCGAGTTCCGCATTCCAGTCCCGAATCGCGCCGACGGCACGCTGCTGCATCTCCAGCATGGACTCCCCGTCCTTGCCAGGAAAGCGCACAGCGCTCGGGTGCGCCTGCACGACCTTCCACAGCGGATCGGCCGCAAGGCGCTTCAGCGGCTGCCCGGTCCACTCTCCGTAGCGGCACTCGCCGAGCCGCTCGTCGACGTGCAGCGCTGCGTCGCCGTCGGCCCGAGCCGCGGCAATCAGCGCCGCCGTCTGCTGACAGCGCTCCAAGGGGCTGGTGACGATGGCATCGAGGCGTACTCCGGCCAGCCGCGCGCCGAGCGCGGCGGCCTGATCGCGCCCGCGGTCATCCAGCGAGATGCCGGGCAGCCAGCCGGTCAGCGCCTTGCCGGTCGACGCGGTCAGCCCGTGCCGCACCACGACGACGAGCGTCATCGACAGCAGTCCAGCCACCGCGCCCAGGCGCTGTACTGCCTGAGAGCCCCGGCAGTGTGCTGGCTTCGCGCCCGGGGGCGGGGAGGGCGAGGTGATCCCGGCGGCTGCACGATGTCACGCTACCAGCGTGCAGCCGGGCCGCCGTGCTCCCTAGAGCGCCGGGGCGGCCGGATCAGCTGCCGCTAGGGCATCACTGTGCACGGACTCCGCCACGGCCGCCAGGTTGTCCGGGGTGTAGTCCTGCAGCGGGAAGTGGCAGGCCGCGATGTGGCCAGGGCCGAAGCTGCGCAGCTCCGGCTCCACCTCCGCGCAGATCTCCTGCGCGAACGGGCACCTGGTGCGGAACCGGCAGCCCGATGGCGGGTTAATCGCACTCGGCAGCTCGCCCTTGACACCGATCCCCTTGCGCGCCCTGGCCACCTCGGGCTCGGGGACCGGGATCGCGGCGATGAGGCCGGCGGTGTACGGGTGGGCCGCGCGCTCGTAGATGTCGTTGCCGGACCCCATCTCGACCATCTTGCCGAGGTACATCACGCCGATGCGGTCGGCCATGTACTTGACGACCGCGAGGTCGTGCGAGATGACGATGTAGCTCAGGTCATGGCTGCCCTGCAGCCGCTTCATCAGGTTCAGCACCT
>JASIBJ010000363.1 GCA_030045215.1 Streptosporangiaceae bacterium
CACGGGCGATGCCGGGGCCGCGCCGTGCTGACCGTGGACTTCGGCCGACTGCCGATCCGGCCCGGCGCACGCGTACTCGATCTCGGGTGCGGCGCCGGCCGGCACGCGTTCGAGGCCGCCCGGCGGGGGGCGCTGGTGATCGCGCTCGACACAGATCGCAAGGAACTCGACCAGGTCGCGGCGGTCGCGGCGGCGATGGACGAGGCCGGAGAGATTCCGGCGGGAGCGTCCATCCGTACCGCGGCCGGTGACGCCACCGCCATGCCGTTCGAGGACGGCGCGTTCGATGTAGTGATCGCTTCCGAGGTGATGGAGCACATCCGGGCTGACCAGGCCGCGATGGGCGAGGTGGCCCGCGTCCTGCGACCAGGTGGCACGGCCGCGGTCACGGTACCGGCTTGGCTCCCTGAGCGGATCTGCTGGCTGCTTTCTGACGATTACCACAACGTGCCGGGCGGGCATGTGCGCATCTTCACTCAGCACGAGCTGCAGACCAAGCTCGGCGTGGCCGGGCTGCTGGTGGGCGGGCACCATCGCGCTCACTCGCTGCACTCGCCGTACTGGTGGCTCAAGTGCGCGGTCGGCGTGCAGAACGACGGTAACCCGCTCGTCAGCGCCTATCACAAGCTGCTGGTCTGGGACATCATGCGCAAGCCCGTCGCCACCCAGCTGGCCGACCGGGCACTCAACCCGCTGGTCGGCAAGAGCCTGGTGGTCTACGCCAGCAAGCCGCTGGCGGCAGCGCGGGCACCAGCCGACGAACGTGACGGACTCGCCGCGGCGCCGGAGCGGGCGCATGCTGCAGCCTGATCCGGTGGCTGGCCCCGTCAAGATCGACACCGTCGGTGGCCTGGTCCCCGAGGTGGCCGGGATCCTCACGGCCGACCAGATGCTCGCCACTGGCCACAGCATCGCCGCTGATCAGCAGCGCAGCGGCGCCATCGGCTGGCCCGACGGCCACGTCGATGCCTGGAACCACGTCGAATGCGCGATGGCGCTCACTACCTGCGGCCTGCACGCGCAGGCGCACCGGGCATACGCCTGGCTAGCGGCGACGCAGCAGCCGGACGGGTCCTGGCCGGTGCGATCGGCCGGAGGCGCCGACACCGAGCGGACCGCCGAGAGCAATCACGCCGCGTACCCGGCCGTCGGCGTCTGGCACGAGCTGCTGGTCACCGGCGATGAGGACTTCGCCACCCGGATGTGGCCGGTCGTCCGCGGCGGCATCGAGTTCGCGCTCGGGCTGCAGACTGCCCGCGGCGAGATCATCTGGCGGAGGCTGGCCGACGGCTCACCCGATAGCTACGCGCTGCTGACCGGCAATGCCAGCATGTATTCCAGCCTGCGCTGCGCAATCGCGCTGGCCGACCGGGTCGGCGACCCGCAGCCGGACTGGGAACTGGCCGCAACCTTGCTCGGCCACGCCGTGGCCTGCCACAGCGATGTATTCGCCGACAAGAGCCGCTTCTCGATGGACTGGTACTACCCGGTACTGGCCGGGCCGGTTCGCGGCTCGGGGGCCGAGCGGCGGCTGAATGCGGGCTGGGACACCTACCTCGTGCCGGGCATCGGCGTACGCTGCGTCAGCGACGAGCCGTGGGTCACCGGGGCAGAAACCTGTGAGCTCGCCATAGCGCTGGAAGCCGTCGGGGACCGGAACACGGCCCTGGAGTTGTTCGAGCAGATCCAGTTCTTGCGCGACCCGGCCGGGGCCTACTGGACCGGCTGGCAGTTCGAGAACCGCAAGCACTTCCCGCACGAGCGGAGCGCCTACACCGCCGCGGCGGTGGTGCTGGCCGCCGACGCGCTGTCAGGCAGCACCGGTGCGGCCGGCCTCTTCCGCGACGTCGGCGCCGGGCCGTCGGTGCTGGCCGCAGCCGACCGTGCCGCCTGCGGGTGCGCGGCCGACTGACTCGGCCGACGCGCGCGCCTCGATCAGCCGATCGCGTCCCCGACCCGCTCCAGCACCCGGAGTGACCCGGTGACGCTGACCTCCTTGTACGCACCGGACTCCAATGCCCGCCGGTAGACGCGGTAGGGCGCCTGGCCGCCGTCGCCCGGATCGGGAAAGACATCGTGAAAGGCCAGTGCCCCACCGTGGGCGACCCAGGGCGCCCAGCCCTCATAGTCGGCCACGACGTGGATCTCGCTGTGGCCTCCGTCGATGAACAGCATCCCCAGCGGCGTCCGCCACAGCCGGGAGACCTGGGCTGACGTGCCGATCACGGCGATCACGTGCTCCTCGAGACCTGACGCGGCGAGGTTCGCGCGGAAGAACGGCAGCGAGTCCATCCGGCCGGTCTCGGGATCGACGAGCTCCGGGTCGTGGTGTTCCCAGCCCGGCTGGATCTCCTCCGATCCCCGATGATGATCCACGGTCACGACGACCTGGCCGGCCTGGCTCGCGGCGGCCGCGAGGTAGATAGTCGACTTCCCGCAGTAGGTACCGATCTCGGCGACCGGACCCAGCCCCGCGTACCGCGCCGCCGTCTCGTACAGCGCGACGCCTTCTTCCGCGGGCATGAAACCCCTGGCAGCCTCGGCCGCCTGCCTGAACTTGTCCGGCATTTGCATGCCGTACAGTCTCGCGGAGGTCGCCTTGCCGCGCGAGCGGGGACGTGCTCTACTCCGAGGGTCGGCCGCGTATATCCGGCTGGCGGGCTGGTGCGATGAGCACGGACAAGGAGTCGCTTATGAAGGTGCTAGTCGACTACGACGCGTGCGAGGCGAACGCGATCTGCGCCGGCCTCGTGCCCGAGGTGTTTGAGGTCGATGACGACGACAACCTGAACATCCTGGTCGACCAGATCCCCGAACGGCTCATCGAAGGCGTGCGGCACGCCGTACGGTCGTGCCCCAAGGCGGCGCTCCGCCTGGAGGAGTAGCCGAAGATCTGCCTTGAGGAGTAGCCGAAGACCGGTCCGGCCGGCGCTGACGCTGACGGGACGTGGGGACCGGACGCCGCGTACTTCGTGCGCGAGCTGGCAGGTAGGGCGCGCTAACTGAGCACGCCCGCGGCGATTGCGATGCCCACCGAGATCAGCAGCGCGCCCGCAAGCTGCTCGCCGCGCCCCCCGGCCCGGCGGCCGATCCGTGCCCCCAGCTCGAGACCGGCGAGCGCCAGGGTCACGCTGACCAGGCCGATGATCAGCGCGCCCTCAATGATCGAGACGTGGTAGCTGCCCAGGGCGAAGCCCACGACCAGGTTGTCCAGGCTGAGCGCCAAGCCAATCAGAATCAGCCGTCCCGGCCTGGCCGCGCTTGCGCCGATGCCATCCGACCCACCGCGCAGCGACATGACCATGCCGTATCCGCCCACCAGGATCAGGAGCGCGGCCGCGGTCCAGCGGCCGGCCGAGCCAATCGTCCCTGCGAGCTGCTCGCCGATCGCGAGCCCGGCAACCGGCATGCCGGCCTCGCACACCCCGAAGACAAGGCTTACCCGCAGCCGCATTCGGGTATCGACGCCGGTGACGCCGAACGCGGCCGACGCGGCGAAGTTGTCGAGCCCTACCGCCGCAGCCACCAGGAATAGGGCCAGCATGCGCACAAGGTAGCCGATCGCCCGCGGGCGATCGACGTTAGCCGGAGGCCGCGGCGGGGTAACGAGGTCCGGGTACTCAGACTTCTCGGTAGGCCGCGGGAATCGTGCCTTCCACGTGCAGCAGCCGGACCCGGTCCCCGCGGTAGACGTAGCTGGTGAGCCGGATCGGCCGGTCGGCGCTGTATGAGGTTCTGTTGACGACCACGACAGGGGTCCCGCTCGGGAGTTGGAAGAAAGCGAACTCCCGCCCGTCGGGCATCCTTGAGCCGATCTCGTCCACGAATCCCTGCTGCCGATGACCGAGCTCGGCCAGCATGCGGATGCTGCCACCCTCGAGCGGGCCTGCCTGCTGCAGCGCGGTGCCGCCGACCAGGTCGGTGGGGTAATACGAGTTGATCAGCTGCCAGGGGACATCTCCGATGTAGTACTGGGAGTGCCTGATCACGACCGGGTCGCCGGCCCGGATCCCGAGTTTCTCCGCCACGTCCGGGTCGGCCTGCCCGGTCTCGACCACGAGCCTGGCCATCTCGGACTCGTCGGCGGCTGGGCTGACCACGGGCAGCCCGGCCGACGCATGCTGCTCGTCTGGCGGAGCCTTGACCCTGGACAGCAGGGCGGTGAACGGCTTGGCGGGCTCGTGCACGAAGGTGCCGAGGCCCTGGCGGCTCTCCACGAGTCCCTGATTGGTCAGCAGCGCGATCGCCAGCCGGGCCGTGTTGCGGGACGCGTCGTACTGGGCGGCAAGATCAGGCTCACTCGGCAGGCGCTGGCCAGGGGCTAGCGCTCCGCTGCCGATCTGGGCCCGAAGCTGGTCAGCAATCTGCTGGTACTTGGGCTGAGCCATTGTGCGCCTCGCTCCGTCTCACTACATAGGGAAGGATTACCTGTCCAACTTGTTTCAAACAGCCAACTCATTGGTATGAGCTGTATGGGTGGTAGTGGGAGCGTAACGCGGACCATCCGGGCGGCGGCGGATCAACTCGCCGGCGTGAGCACCGCGTTCGGGGAAGGCGCACCAAATGATCATCTTGTTAGTAATTGCCGCCGCGATCGTCGCCGGCGTACCGCTGGTGGCGGTGGTACTGGTCACGATCGCGAGCCTGCGCGAAGACGCCGGCCGCACGCTGACCAGCCGCGCCCCGAACTGGATCGACGCAGCCGCTCGCCGTCTGCTCAGCTTTCAGACAGGCAGGCCCCCGCGTCGAGGCGTCAAGCGGGGGCCCCGGCGGCGCCCGGCGGGCAAAGAGGAGGCCACCCGGCCGTTGACCGGTCCGCGGGCCTAGCCACGGGGCGCTGCCCGGGCACAGGGGTGGCAGGCTAGCGCGCGACCAGCCGGCCGGCTGCCGGCCCACAGGCAGCCGGCATGGTCGGCATAGGCAGGTTCATACAACGACCCTGGATTATGCGGGGAACGAGGTGTGTCCGGGGCTGAGCCGGCCGCCCGCGCCAGCCGGCACGGCCACGTCCATAGGGTGGGCCGGCCCACGGTCGCCCGAAGGCTAGCTGTGGCCCGGCGAGAATACGGGCTACCCTGCGATCATGCGCGTTGCCCTCTGCCAGATCCCGATCAGTTCGACGCCCGAGGTAAACCTGGACCGCGTCCGGGCCGCGGTAACCGAGGCGGCCGCGAGCGGCGCCCGGCTCGCGGTGTTTCCCGAGGGAACCCACATCCGGTTCTCGGCCGACCTGCGCGCCGCGGCCGAGCCGCTCGACGGGCCGTTCTGCCGCGGCCTGTCTGACATCGCGAGGTCAGCGGGCGTCGCGGTGGTCGCGGGAGTCTTCGAGGCGGCACCGGACGGCCGGGCCTACAACACGGCCGTCGGCTTCGACACCGATGGCCGACTGGCGGCCGCGTACCGGAAGATCCACCTCTTCGACGCCCTTGGGCACCGCGAATCTGACAACGTGGCGCCCGGCTCGGCGCCGGTTGTCGCCGAGCTAGCCGGCCTTCGGGTCGGCTTCCTCACCTGCTACGACGTCAGGTTCCCCGAGCTGGCCAGGGCTCTGGCCGCGAGCGGATCGGAACTGCTGGTGATTCCCGCGGCGTGGGCCAGCGGAACGTTCAAGGAAGAGCACTGGGTAACGCTGGTACGAGCGCGGGCGATCGAGAACACGATCTGGGTCGCGGCCGCGGGTCAGGTGCCCGACGAGGCCGAGCCCGCCACCCGCGCACCAACCGGCGTCGGCCGCAGCATGCTCGTCGACCCGATGGGAGTCGTCCGACTGGACCTCGGCCCGGCCGCCGCGATCGCGACCAGCGACGTTGAGACGCACTACACCGACTCCGTCCGCGGCATCCTGCCGTCACTGGCGAACCGGCGCGAGGATGTCTTCCCGACCGGGCGGGTGCTCGCTGCCACGACGGTCGCGGCAGAGGCGGTCCGGCCCGGCTAGAACTTACTCGGGCGCGCGGCGGCCGCTGGCGGCCCGGCGCCGACGGTAGGCCCAGGCCGCCACCCCAAGCACCACGATCACGGCGATCGCGATGGCAAAGCCGGTGCCGATGCGGCTCGCGACCACCGCATAGGCCGAGCCCGCGAGATAACCGACGAGGCAGTAACCGATGCCCCAGATGAGGCCGCCGAGGACGTTATAGACCGTAAAGGTGCGGTACCTGACGTGGGCAGCCCCGGCTGCGGCCGGCATGAGCGCGCGTACCACGACGACAAAGCGACCCGCCAGGACCGCGGCGCCGCCCCGCCGGCGCAGCACCGCCCTGGCTCTATCCACGCCGCCCTGAACCCGGCGCAGCGGCCTGACCGCGAAGAGCCGCTCCCCCATCCGGCGCCCGATCTCGTACCCGACAAACGGCCCGGCGACGGCGGCGACCACGACGATGATGATCAGCACTGGCAGCGAGAGGTGCCCCCGGCTGGCCAGGAAGCCGCCGATTACCACGGCGATCTCGCCGGGCAGGATGAAGCCGAGGAACACCGCTGTTTCGCCGAAGACGAGCGCCGCGATGACCAGATAGGCCACCCAGCCGCTCAGGTGCGTCAGACCGCTCGCCAGGGAGCTCACGAATGCCATCCTCCCCCGCCCCGACCAGTGCTTTGGCCGGTTGGCCCAACCGGGCCCGTGCCTGCAGACTCTTGCGCGCTACCGTCGTGATCTAGTAGGAAAACCATGCGCCGACCGCGATGCGCGCCGGGAAGGAGGCAGGGGTGCACAGCTCATCCCAGCCGCTTCCGCTAGGACCACCTAACGGCGGTTTCACTCGCCAGCAGGGCAGCATCTCCGGCCGGGTCAGCATGGACGGCTCGACCGGCTTCCCGGCTGAGCCAGGGCGCTATCACCTGTACGCCTCGTACGCGTGCCCGTGGGCGCATCGCGCCCTTATCGTCAGGCGGGTGCTTGGCCTCGATCGCGTAATCGGGCTGAGCGTGACCGATCCGGTCACCAGCGAGCACGGCTGGCGCTTCCCCGACGAGAGCGGCGGCAGGGACCCGGTGACGGGCGCGAGGTACGTGTCCGAGTTGTACCTCGCGGCCGATCCCGGCTACGCCGGGCGGTTCACCCTGCCCGTGCTCTGGGACACCAGGACGCAGCGGATCGTGACTAACGACGCTGCGCAGGTCACCGTGCAGATGGAGACCGAATTCGCGGCGTTCCACCGGCCGGGCGCACCGGACCTGTACCCGGCGCCGATGCGCCGCGACATCGACGCGCTGGCGATGCTGATCTACCACACGGTCAACAACGGGGTCTACAAAGCTGGCCTTGCGACCACCCAGGCCGCCTACGAAGAAGCGTTCGACGCGCTGTTCACGACGCTGGACGCGCTGGAAGAGCGCCTGGCCCGGCGGCGCTTCCTGCTCGGCGGCCAGGTGACCGAGGCGGACGTGCGGCTGTTCCCGACACTGGCCCGCTTCGACGCCGTCTACTA
>JASIBJ010000364.1 GCA_030045215.1 Streptosporangiaceae bacterium
GTCGGCTGGTAGGTCAGGAGCTTGAGTGTCATGGCCGACCGGTCCACTACCTCGCGGAACCGCCCGGTATAGGTCGACCGGCCCAGCCATCCCTTCCAGTACCCGGCGGTGTCGTCTGCGAGCTGCTGCAACTCGCTCGGCGGTACCACCCTGGGCTGGCCGCCCATCCACTCCAGCACGACGCCGCGGCCGCTTTCGCCTTCACGCATCGTGAGCGTCGCGCGGAGCCCGTTCTTGGTCCGCTCGACGGTAGCCAGGCCCTTGTCATCCTTGGCCCGGCCCGTGGTGTGCAGTGTCAGCTCCTGGCCCCGGCCGGCGCGGAACACCGCGCCCTCGTCGGTCATCTCCACCGTGTGGCTCGCCCGGCCGTAGTCGAACCTGGGCTCGATCTCGAGCACGAACTTCATCTGGCCGCGCGCCACGCGGAGATACCTGACCAGCCGGTGCCGGTCGGTCGGCGGGCCCTCAATGACCGGCATGAAGTCCTGAACCTCGCCGACGCCGTCAGGCGTCATGAACCGGGTGATCAGCGCGGCGGTGCTCGGGAAATACAGCTGCTTCGACACATAACTGTCGGCGTCGGGCGAGATGCGGCAATAACCACCCTTGTCGGCGTCCAGCAGCGAGCAGAACACGCTCGGCGAGTCGAACCGCGGGCAGCAGAAGAAGTCGATGGTGCCGTCCGTCGTGACTAGCGCGGCCGTCTGCAGGTCGCCGATGAGCCCGTGATCGCTGATGTCTGGATAGCGGTCCATGATCATCCCCCTGAACGGTCAGTCTCGGCCGCCCCCCGCATCGGGGCAGCCAGCCTTGGTCGGCGCACTGCGGCAGTGCCCACACCCACGCTCGCAGCCCGAGCTCTGAGGCGCATCACCCGCGCCGGATGACCGCGAATCCGCGATTGCGGGAACCGCGTTCAGGGAGGGCTCGCACCACGGCGGCCCTGACGTTCCGGAAGCGGTGAAGGCCATGGATGCCGAGTTCTTCGTGCTCGCGTTCACGGCTGCGCTCAACGCCAAGCTCCTGGCCATCGACCTGCTGCTGATCGAAAACCGCCGGCCGCGCGCGATGTTCGCCTGCATCCTCGCGGGCGCCATGGGCGTCGCCGTCACCATCGGCCTGATCGATGTTCTCGTCGTGCATGCGGACGCCATCAAGGCACAGCAGAAACCGAGCGCCGCTATCGATCTGGCCTTCGGGCTCATCCTGCTTGTCCTTGCCGCGGCGCTCGTCACCGGCCTGTTGCCACTCAAGCGCCGAGCTAAGGGGCGGACGGACAACTCGGGACCGCAGGCGGCGAAGGTCGCCAAGGAGAACCGCCTGATGCGGGCGCTGCGCCAGCCACGGCCAGCGTTCGCCTTCGGGATCGGCGTGCTGAGCGGCCTGCCCGGCGCCGTCTACCTCACAGCCATGCACAATCTCGTGGCCGGCCACTGGTCGACAGCCACGCGCGTCGCCGGCGTCTTCGTCTTCGTCATCATCGAGTACCTGCTGATCATTATCCCGTGGCTGTTCCTGGAGACCCGGCCGGAACGAACTGCGGCGCTGCTCAGGCGGACGCAGTCCTGGCTCACGGGTCACGTCCTGCAGCTCACGGCCTGGATATGCGTCCTGCTGGGCGCCTACCTGACCGTCAGCGGCCTGGCGCGCATCCTCTGACGACCCCGCGGCCGTCACCGAACCTGCGTAGCGGCCGGCTGCCTGGCCGGCTGCGGCGCCGTCTGGGTCGCGGCGTGAGCCTTCGGCGCCGGGGGACCGGCCAGCCAGATCGTCAGGACGAAGGACACCACCACTCCGACGATGACCAGCGGCAGCACGGTGATGCCGTCTGAACCCAGGAACAGCGTGGTGAGCAGGACAGATGTCATCGGGAGGCGGAGCATCGCTGCTGCCATGGCGCCGATGCCGATCGCCGCTCCAGGGACGACCGGCAAACCCGGCACATGTGAGAGTGCGATGCCGCCCGCCGCGCCGATGAACATCGCGGGGAATGTCGGCCCGCCACGGAAGCCGCTCAGCGCGATCGCGTAGCCGATGCCCTTGCACGCGATGAGCAGCACCAGGGCGCCGGCGGTATAGGCGGCGGCATGCGTGATGAGCGGGCCGAGGAACGACTGGCCGGAGAACAGCACATCGGAGGCCGCATGGCCGCTCCCCTCGGCGTAGGCAATTGCCAGGCCGGCGATCGCCAGCCCGCCGATCGGCGTGAGCAGCAGGAGCTGCCGCTCGAGGTGCCCGCGCAGAGACAGGGCGAGCCACTTGATGCCGTAACCGGCGAACGCGGCCGCGACGCCGAGCACGATGGCCCAGCCGAACTGCGCAATGTCGGGATGGTGGAACGGGGGCAGGTGCGGTATGGCGAGCGAAAAGGTGCCGTAGCCGGTCAGCGAGTTGAGTCCGAGGAAGATGAGGGCCCCGATGCCCGCTCCAAGCAGGCCTGGCAGCAGAGCGATGGTGGCCATGGCGCCGCCCAGCCCGGAGGCCTCGAGGAGCAAGAACGCCCCGGCCAGCGGTGAGCCGAGCAGGGTGCTGATGGCCGCGAAGCTGCCCGCTGCCGCTATTACCGCCCCGGTCGTCGCGGGCACGTTCCGGTTGGCGAGCTTGACGGCGAGGAAGGCCAGCCCGCCGCCGATCGCAATCAACGGCGCCTCGGGTCCGATCACCACGCCTAGGCCCAGGCTGACGATCGCGGCCGCGAAGATGCCGGGCAGCTCGCTCGGCTGCGCGACCCCGCCGGCCTTGAAGCCGTCGGCAGGGGAATGGCCGCCCCCGCCCGGCAGGTACCTGATCACCGCGCCGACTATCACTCCAGCCACACCCAGGGGCAGCAGCGGCCACCAGAGCGGCTCGCCGTGGAAGCCCACGCCCTTTGGCAGGCTGATAAACACCCAGCCCTGCAGAAGCGCGACCAGCTTGAGGAACCAGTAGGCGATCGCTGAGATCGGAACGCCCAGGATCGCAGCCAGCACCAAGAGCCGCACGTACTGTTTGGAGCGCATGGGCGCAAACGGATCAGCCGGTGCCGTCACGATTCCCCCTCGTCAGTGGCCAGGCGCGCTTCCGTTGAGCCAGCCGGCTGCGTTGCCAAGAACGGCAAGCGGCCGGGCGACCCGGCCGTACCGCCAGGTCACCCGGCTCGCGATTGACGCGCGCCTATTGGCGCAGGCGCGGACTTGCGCGCTCAGGCGCGGCTTTGAGCGTGCATTCCGTCAGCGCTGTGCCACGCCTGCGCACCCGCGGTCGTTGCCGCCTTCGTCTGGTCCCACTTGTGCTTGACGACCTCGGTCGGCGGAACCTCCAGCTCACGTAGCCAACGGCTGGTGGACGAGAACAGCGCGTGGCCGCCGATGATCATACCGGCGATGCCGAGCAGGCAGCCGGCCCCGAGGAGCACGGCACCGACCATCACCTGCGTGGTGTTCATCTGGAACC
>JASIBJ010000365.1 GCA_030045215.1 Streptosporangiaceae bacterium
GTTGTCCTCCACCCGCTTGCGGCTCGCGCCTAGCCCGCCGATCTTGATCTCGTCTACTGCCTGGGACATCTCTTGTTCCCTGCCTAGTTCCCGGACTCGCTGCTGGCACCGCTTGCGTTACCGGGGTCGTCCCCCGGGCTAACACCGCGCAGCTTCGCGGCGGCCCACAGCACGGACTTCACGATGTTCTGGTAGCCAGTGCACCGGCACAGGTTGCCCGAGAGCGCCCAGCGGACCTCTTCTTCGGTCGGGTCAGGGTTGCTGTCGAGCAAAGCCTTGGCGGCCATCATCATGCCCGGCGTGCAGAACCCGCACTGCAGGCCGTGCTCCTCGCGGAACCCCTCCTGCAGCGGATGCAATTCGCTCGCGGTGGCCAGGCCCTCGACGGTCTCGATCTCGTGCCCGTCCGCCTGAACGGCGAGCATCGTGCAGGACTTCACCGCCCGGCCATCGACGAGCACCGTGCACGCGCCGCAGTTTGTCGTGTCGCAGCCCATATGGGTGCCAGTCAGCCCGGCTCCCTGCCTGATCAAGTGGGACAGCAGCAGCCTCGGTTCCACTTCGGCCACCTTCTTCTGGCCGTTGATCGTGAACCTGATCCGCCGCACCGGGACTTGTACCGAGGCCTCGTCGCCCCGGTCTTGGTACACAATCGTCATCGTCAGGCCGCCCTTTCCGTCTCGGCGTGCCCCCGGCCGTCCAGGATGCGCTGAACAAACGTCTTGACCATGTGCCGCTTGTACTCCGCGCTGCCACGGTGATCGGTGCGCGGTCTGGCCGCCTGCGCGGCCAACTCGGCGGCTTCTTCTATGCTCTGCGCCGTGAGCGGCCGGCCGGTCAGCGCCGCCGCCGCCTCGGTCGCGCCGATCGTGGAGCCGCCGACGCCGGTCAGGGCAATCCCCGCCCTGGTCACGACCTCCCCGGCGGTCTCGATCGACACCGCGACGCCGACGGTGGCGAAGTCCCCCACCCTGCGCTCCAGCTTCAGGTAGCCGCCTGACCGGGTGCCCTGCGCGGGCGGAATCACCGCCTCGATGGCTATCTCGTCCAGCTCGAGCGCGTTCTCGAACGGCCCGGTCACGAAGTCCGCCACCGGGATCGACCGCTTTCCCGCCGGGCCCTGAGCTACCACCGAACCGCCGAGGGACAGCACCACCGACGCCCAGTCGCCCTGCGGGTCGGCGTGGCAGAGCGAGCCGACCAGCGTGCCGCGGTTGCGGACGATGGGGTCGGCGATGAGCGGAGCGGCGGCGGCCATCGTTGGCTGCGTGCGGCGCAGCAGGTCGGACCGCTCCAGATCCGCGTGCCGGCACAGGGCGCCGACGTGCAGCGTCCCATCCGGGTCGGCTCGGTGGTAATCCAGGCCGGGCACGTTGTTGATGTCGACGACCAGGCCGGGTGAGGCGAACCTGAGTTTCATCAGCGGCACCAGGCTCTGGCCGCCGGCCAGGACCTTCGCGTCATCACCGCCCCCGTGCAGCAGGGCGATCGCCTCATTCAGTGAGCGTGGAGCCTCGTAGCGGAAACGAGACGGATACATGCGCTCCCTCCGGTCTGGGGTACGGGCGTCGGCAAGCTCAGGCTGGGCCGGGCTCCGACTCGGCGGCCGGTTCGTCTGGCCGGGCCGGTTTGTCTTCTCGGGCCGGTTCGTCTGGCCGGGCCGCGGCGGCTGGCCGCGAATGCGGGTCAGGCACGGCGACCGGGAGCGACTCGTAGTCGGGATCGGGGCGCGGCTGCTGATGGGGCGGCCACGGCCCGGACACCGGCTGCCCGGCGATCTTGAGGTAGTCGATCAGCTCTGGCCATGCCCAGACGGTCGGGCTCTTACCCGTCTTGGGCGCATGCTCGATGAGCTCGTAGAGGCGAGGATTTCCCTGGCTGTGGCCACTGGACTCGATCCGCATACGGCATCTCCCGGCCTATCGACTCCGGCGGCGGCCAGCGCGGACGCCGTCTGTGCAATGTCCTATGCAATGTCATTGCACGATCCGCCCAACCGTACACCTGTGCAACTAGCCAATAAGGTCTCGCTTAACTCCGCAAGTCCGCGAAGTTAAACACCCTCTCATCGGTATGTTTAGTAGCCTTCATGACGATTCCTGAAGATTAGGTTAGATCGGATAGAGGCCTAACTCCAGATCGTCACGTAGACCGGGGGCCGGAACCTGGACGGCGGGATGCCCGCCGCCGGGGAGCGGATCAGCTGCATGGCCTCGGGTGTGCCGAGGAACCTCCGCAGCGAGCTGGCGGCCGTGCTGCGGTGCTGGCGCTCGAGCATCGTGGCGTGCCAGCATGCGTCGAAGGGCAGGCCAGGCACGTCGACCAGCGCGAGTTCGCCCCGGCGAAGCTGCTGGGACACCAGGTGCTCGACGGCCGGAGCGACGCCGCTCCCGTCGGCCGCGGCCGCCCACGCCGCGGTCTGGCTCGGGAACACCCCGATATTCCTCTCGGCGACGCCCAGCTGCGCCAGCAGCCTGCCCGTCTCGCTGCCGGGGTCGGCGCCCGCCGGATCCACGAGCCAGCGCCACTGCCTGGCCGGCCCGCGAGGGCGACTGTGGCCCCCGGTTACGGCCACGAGCCGGTACTTGAAGATCGGCTCGCTGACTACTGGCAGCGCGAGGTCACCGGGCACAGCCGGGCCGATGCCGATGTCGGCCAGGCGGTTGGCGACGAGGACTGGCAGTTCACTGGAGGTGGCCACGCCTGCCGACACTTCCAGAGCGCCCGCGAATCGCCGCGTGAACGCGTCGACCAGCGGGCCCGACACGAATTCGGCGAAGGCGGAGGTGGCGACCACGCGCAACTGCTCGGGCGCTCCCTGGGCGGCCCGGACCGCGGCGTGGGCCTCGGCCCCCAGGACCACGATCTGCGAGGCCGTCGGCAGCAGCCGCGAGCCGCCAGGCGTCAGGGTCATGCCGGCCGGGCCGCGAGAGATCAGCTGGTCGCCCAGGTGCTGGCGCAGCGCGGTGAGCGCCTGCGAGACCGCGGGTTCGCTGACGCCGAGCGCGCTGGCCGCAGCGGTCACCGAGCCAAGGCGGGCCACCAGGACGAATGCGTTGAGCTGAGTAAGTGTCATGACACCGTCCAGTGTGACTCTCCCCGGCGGGGCCCGGACGCGCCCGTACACTCGGGACGGGTGGCGGTCTCTGGCGAGGGAGGGAGCATGCAAGTTCCGGCCCACGTCGAGTACGAGAAGGCTGCCAGCCTTGAGGATGCCCTGAGACTGCTCGCCCGGTACGGACCCGGGGCCAAGATCCTGGCCGGCGGGCACAGCCTGATCCCGATGATGAAGCTGCGCCTGGTCCAGCCAGAAGTGCTGATCGACATCAACGGACTCACCGACCTCTGCCACATCACCGTAACTGACGCGCAGCTGCGCATCGGCGCGCTTGCCCGGCACGTCCATCTGCTGGAGTCGCCGGCGGTCGGACGGCACTTCGCGATCTTGCGCGACGCAGAGCAGGTCATAGCCGATCCGATCGTGCGGAACTGGGGCACGATTGGCGGGTCCTTGTGCCAGGCGGACCCGTCGGAGGATCTGTCGGCCGCGTTCGCCGCGCTCAAGGGAACGATGGTGACCAGCGGGATCGAGGGAATCAGGACCGTGTCGGCCAGGGAGTTCCACACCGGCCCGTACGAGACGGTCGTCGGGCCGGCCGAGGTGCTCACCGAGATCCGGGTGCCGCTCGCAGGCATCAGCGGCAGCGCGTACCTGAAGGTGGCCAGGCGTGTCGGCGACTGGCCGGTGGGCGCGGCGGGCGCCGCCGTGTGGCTGGACGGCGACACTATCGTCGACGCGGGGATCGGGCTGACGGCCGTGGGAGCCAGGCATTTCGCTGCCGCGGAGGCCGAGGACTACCTGCGCGGCCGTCCGGCCGTCGACGACGTGCTCGCCAGGGCGGGCGAGATCGCGGCCGAGAACTGCCGGCCGGTCTCCGACCAGCGAGGTCCGGCCGACTACAAGCGACACCTGGCGCGCGAGCTGACAACCAGGGTGCTGCGGACGGCCGTACGGCGCGCTCGCGAGAACGCTGCGGCTGATGGATACGCGGCATGAGGATCACGGTGACCGTCAACGGCTCGGAGCACCACCGCGAGGTCGAGCCGCGACTGCTGCTGATCCACTTCCTGCGGGACGAGCTGAGG
>JASIBJ010000366.1 GCA_030045215.1 Streptosporangiaceae bacterium
TCGGGCAGCACGACCGCCTGCTTCTCCATTGCCCGCTGAAGCGCCTGGATGTCATCCCGCAGCCGGGCGGCGCGCTCGAACTCCTCGGCCGCCGCAGCCTCCCGCATCTGGGCTTCCAGCCGCTTGATGAACTTGCCCGTCTGGCCGGCCATGAAGTCGCAGAACTCCTCGGCCAGGTGGCGGTGAGCGGCCGCGTCAATGCGGCCGACGCACGGTGCCGAGCACTTGTCGATGTAGCCGAGCAGGCACGGCCGGCCGATCTGGCCCGCGCGCTTGAAGACTCCCGCCGAGCAGGTCCTGACCGGGAACACCCGCAGCAGAGTGTCGACCGTGTCCCGGATTGCCCAGGCATGCGAGTACGGCCCGAAGTACCTGACACCCCGGCGCTTGGCCCCGCGCATCACCTGCACCCGCGGGAACTCCTCGTCCATGAGGACGGCCAGGTACGGGTAGCTCTTGTCGTCGCGGTACCGGACATTGAATCGCGGGTCGAACTCCTTGATCCAGGAGTACTCAAGCTGCAGTGCCTCGACCTCGGTGCCGACGACCGTCCACTCAACCTGGGCGGCCGCCCGCAGCATCGACTGCGTTCTCGGGTGCAGGCTGGCGAAGTCAGCGAAGTAGGAGTTCAGGCGCGACCGGAGGTTCTTGGCCTTCCCGACGTACACGACGCGTTTGCGCTCGTCGCGGAACCGGTAGACGCCCGGCGATTCGGGGATCGAGCCGGGCGCCGGCCGGTAGCTCGCCGGATCTGCCACAGATGGACTCTACAGCGCTGTCACGGCAGGGCAGGAAGATCAACGGCGGGGGCGCCGTGACGGGTCATGCCCGAGTTGGGGCAGATGTCTCATTGGCGATAGGCAGCCAGGTAGGCCGGGCCGCCTGCCGGGCGGTATGCGGTGCCGGGCCGAAGGTCCCCACCGCGGCGGACCTTCGCGGCTACCGGCGTGACCCAGGCTGGGCATGTCCTGACATCAGGACAGCATGGCGGAGGGAGGAGCCGTGAACAGCAGCCCGAGAGGCGTTGCCGCGTACGTCGTGAGCAACGCGATCTGGTCGCCATCGATCCACAACACGCAACCCTGGCACTTCACCGCCGACTCAGGCGGCCTCGACCTTTACGCCGACAGGGGTCGCCAACTGACGGTCGCTGACCCGCAGGGACGCGAGATGATGATCAGCTGCGGCGCGGCGCTTTTCACCGCCCGTCTCGCGCTGCGCAGCCTCGGCTATATCCCGCAGACGCAACTCTTCCCCGACGAGGCCAGCCCTCTGCTGATCGCCCGCCTCACCTGGCCAGGCACCGCGGCGCCGGCCGAGTACGAGCGGCGGATGTTCGGCCAGATAGCAACGCGGCGGACGCACAGGGGCGGATTCGATCCGCTCCCGCTGTCACCGCGCCTGCTGACCGTCCTGCAGGCCGGTGCCGTCAGGGACGGGGCCATGTTGCGCATCATGGCCGACGACGCGTCCACGGCGGCCCTGGCCGCCATCGTTCGCGACGCCGACGAGGTCGTCAGGACCGACGCCAGGTACCTGCAGGAGGTGACCGCCTGGGCTCCGCCGCCCGGCAGCCTGCGGGCAGACGGCGTGCAGCCCACCTCCTACCCGGCGCGGCCCGAGCACACCGTGCCGGATTTCCCTGGCCGCGACTTTGCCCACGGGCTCGCCTGGGGCACGCCCAGGTTCGGGTCCCCGGGCGCCTACCACTGGCCCGGCGTCGCCGGTGTCCTCACGACCAGGCAAGACCACCCGCGGAATTGGGTCAGTGCCGGGCAGGCGCTACAGCGCATCCTGCTGACCAGCGCGTCTTACGGAGTCGCCGCGGCGCTGCATAGTCAGCCGACCGAAATTGCACGGCTTCGCGAGCAGCTCAGGTCTCAGCTCTGCGGCGGGCATCACCCGCAAATCGTGATCAGGCTCGGCGCCGTTGTCCAGACCTCGGTCAGCACTCGTCGCCCACTGAGCAGTGTGCTGTCGACCGCTACGAAGTAGTACGGTCAGCGCCTGCGCAGCAGTCCTCGGCCAGCAGACGGCAGCGCACGCGCTCCATGCTCTGCCGGCGGCGGAGGAAGAACTCGTCCCCGGCCACACGGCAAGGGGAGACCGAGGCGTTCTCAGCGCACCACTGCTCGAGCAGCGGGGCCGCGATCTCGCCCTGGATGCCGAGGTCCACCAGCAGTGTCGATACCCGCTCGGGATGCGCGGGCCAGTCGACCAGCACCAGAGCCTCGTGCGCATCGCCCGGAATGTCCGGCGCCACGGCGGCGATCACCCGCAGTTCCGGCCAGTCCAGGGCAGAATCCGGCTCCGGCACGCCCACCTTCTGGGCAAGCTCAAGGGCGTCCAGCGCGCCGATCCGCAGCAGCCTGGCCGTCCAGGCCAGCCCAACGGCGATGAACAGCCCTGCTCCTGCTGCCAGCCCGGCAGCGGCGATCACGCCTATGACGCTAGCCGTACACCGGGACGATGGCCAGGAATCCCTGTTAGGGATACGTATGCGCTGTTGGCGGCGGGCGTCCGGAGGCGATTGACTACTAAGAGAGGGGGTTTCACGATGACCCGCGACGAACTCGACGCGATCGGCGCCGAACTGCTTGCCGCCGACGAGGACGGCAACACCGACCGGCTCGCCGCCCTTGCCTGGCGCCTGTACGGGGAGGCGGGCACGGCGCAGGCCGAGATCGATCGGCTCCACGGCATGCTCCGATCGGTCCGAGCCATGGTCACGCCCGCGCCGATGATCAGCCGACCAGCCGCTCCCCGATCGGGCCGAGGATGAGCATCGGGAAGTAGATCAGCCCGCCCACGATCAGGATCACGCCGAGCAGGAAAGCCGCGAACGTGGGCCCAGAAGTGTCGAGTGTTGCCCTGGTGCGCGCGTGCACGCGGGCTCCCGCCAGCGACCCGGCGACGGCGAGCGCGAGGACAATGGGCGCGAACCTCCCGACCAGCATGATCAGGCCGAGCATGTAGTTGTACCAGGTCGTGTCCGCAGTCAGGCCGGCAAACGAGGACCCGTTGTTGTTCGCGGACGAGGCGAACGCGTAGGTGACTTCGGTCAGCCCGTGGAATCCGTGGTTGAGGATCGAGCTGTAGCCCTGCTCGAGCACCAGTGACATGCTGCCGAGGATGAGGACCGCGACCGGGACCGTCAGGGTGTAGGCGACCACGAGCTTCATCTGCAGCCCTCGGATCTTCTTGCCCAGAAACTCCGGCGTGCGGCCGACCATGAGGCCCGCGACGAACACCGACAGCAGCGCGAGCACGAGGATCGCGTAGAGGCCGCCGCCGTCACCACCCGGGCTGATCTCCCCGAGCAAGATCGCGACGAACGCCCCGGCGCCGCCCACAGGCGTGTAGCTGTCCAGGGCCGAGTCGGTGGCGCCCGCCGTCGTTCCCATCGTCCCGACGGTCATCAACGCCGAGCCCGCAGGCCCGAAGCGCATCTCCTTCCCTTCCATGTTGCCGCCGGGACTAGTCGCGGTGATCGTCTGCGAGACCGTCGCGGGCAGCAGGCTGTTGCCGTGCGCCTCCGCCTCCATCGAGACGAGCGTGTGGCCGACGAAAATGATGGCCATGACGGCGACGATCGCGTACCCCTGCCGCCGGTTGCCGATCATCCGCCCGAACATGAAGACGATCGCGAACGGCAGCACGATGACCAGCAGCAGCTCGAACATGTTCGTGATCCCGGTCGGGTTCTCGAACGGGTGCGCGCCCCCGACCCCGTACAGGCTGCCGCCGTTGGTCCCGAGCAGCTTGATGACTTCCATCGACTCGACCGGCCCGCCAGGAATCTGCTGCGTGCCGCCCGCCAGCGTGCTCGCCGTCCGGAAGCCGCTGAAGTTCTGGACGCCTCCCTGGCCGATCAGCACGAGCGCGCCGAGCACCGATAGCGGGACCAGCACCCGGAGCAGGCTGCGGGTCAGGTCTACCCAGAAGTTGCCGATAGTCCGGGCCGACCCGGCGATGCCCCTCACCACCGCCAGGGCGACCGCTATCCCGACGGCGCCGGCGGTGAACTGCGCCACCACCAGCCCGGCCATGTCCGCCAGGTAGCTCGCCGCGGTCTCGCCTTCGTAGGCCTGCCAGTTCGTCCCGGTGACGAAGCTCGCGGCCGTATTGAAGGACAGCAGCGGGGGCATGTCCGGGGCGTGCGTCGGGTTGATCGGCAGGTGGCCCTGCAACCGCAGGATCAGGTACAGCACCAGGGTGCCGACGAGTCCGAAGGCGAGCACGGCCATCGCGTAAGTCCGCCACGACCAGCTGCTCTCGGAGTCGATGCGCAGGGCCCGGTAGACCGTCCGCTCGATCGGCAGGAAGACCCGGTCACCGAATGCCGGGCCGCCGCGGAAGATCGCCTCCAGGTACTTGCCGAGCAGCGGCGCGAGCACCGCCGTCACGGCGATGATGAACAGCAGTTGCCACCAACCGTAGGCGCTCATCTCAGCTGGTCCACTGCGAGGTTGAGGTCAAGGACGTTCACCACCGGCTCGCTCATGAAGCCGAGTTCGCGGCCTTGCGTTTGGGCACGGACCACGGCGAGCACGGTCCGCAGCGGCAGGTGGCGGACGCGGGCGACGCGCGGCGCCTGGTCCAGCGCATTCTGCACGGAGATATCGGGATCCAGCCCCGAGGCAGAGGCGGTCACGGCGTCGATCGGCACCGGAGCGCCCGGCGCCATGCCGTTGAACGCCCGGTAGGCGATGGCCCGCTCCGGCACCGTATTCGGATCGCACACGTAGCCGCCGCCGGGTGCCCTCGCGTACTTCTGGCTGGGGACCGGGCTCGTGACCGGATTCCCGGCCGGGTCGAGGGGCACGCACGCCGGGTCGGCCTTGGTCGCGAACGGGTTGGTCTTGGACCGCTTACCGTTGAGGCCGACTGTGTTGATGCCGGGCACGAAGCCGATCAGCAGCGGGTTCGACGGCCCCAGGTTCGAGGCGCCCGAATCCTCCCCGTCGTATCCGGAGCCGGCCTCCGACGGACGGGGCTGGAAATACTGCGGCAGCGGCGCGCCGCTGCTTGAGCTGAAGCTCTGTCCGAGCAGCTGCGACCCGGCGAGCTTGCCATGACGGTAGACCAGCGAGCCCTCCGCCTGGCTCCTGAACAACCCGAAGGAGATGCCGGTGACCAGCAGCGGGTAGCCGAAGCCGAGCACGGCCGTGAGGACGACCATCATGACGATGCTGGGGATGAGGTGGCGGCGCATGTCAGTCGGTGTCCAATTCAGTGCAGGCCCAACGCGGTCAAGACGAGGTCAACGAGCTTGATGAAGGCGAACGGCGCGATGATCCCGCCGATCCCGTAGAGCAGGCCGTTGCGACGCAGGATCGCTGCGCCGTCCAGCGGCCGGAACTTCACGCCTCGCAGCGCCAGCGGGATCAGCGCCGGGATGATCAGCGCGTTGTAGATCACCGCCGCGAGGATCGCCGTGTGCGGATTGTGCAGCCGCATCACGTTGAGCACCCCGAGCTTGGGATACACGACCACGAACATCGCCGGGATGATCGCGAAGTACTTGGCCACGTCGTTCGCGATCGAGAAGGTGGTGAGCGAGCCGCG
>JASIBJ010000367.1 GCA_030045215.1 Streptosporangiaceae bacterium
CGAGCCGAGCTCGATATCAGGGTAGGCCCGCCCCCGCCGGTCACCCAACTTGGCTACCTCATGGACCATTTAGTCAGTCCTACTGAGAATTGGCCACCGGTGCTCTATCGGGCCCTGGCCGACCTGGCTGGCGCCAAGGCCGCGGCCACCTCGGAGACGTTGCGTGATCACAAGGTAGTGCCCCGCCGCCTGCGCGAGCCGACTGAGCCAAGGCCGCGGCCGCCTGGGACCAAGAGAGTCGGCAAGCGCCTGGATTGCCTCGCCGGAATCCTGGCGCGGATCTCCGCCGATCCGTCGAGCCCCGACTTGCCGACGGCTGACGGGCCGAGCGCTGACCCGCGGTGGGCTGACGGGCAGAGCGCTGACCTGCCGTGGGCTGACGGGCAGAGCGCTGACCTGCCGAGAGCTGACGGGCAGGCGAAAGCTGACCCGCGCGCGAACCTAGCGCAGGTCTGGAGGAAGCACGAGTACTGGTTCGGTGCGCCCATGCAGCGCCGGACCTCTACCGACACGGTGAGCCCGGACGCCGTGGTCGCACGGGCTCGCATGATCGAGGACGTCTCCCAGCGGGGCGCGCCGTACCGCGCCACGATCGCCGTGCAGGTCGCGGTGACGGACTCCGAGTATTTCGCGGTTGCCCGGTTTTCGGGCTGGATGAGCGTGCTGTTGATGAGCGTGGTGTTCGCGTTCTTCTTGATCGGCCGCATGTCCGGGATCGGCAGTCAGCAGGTCAGCGCGGAGGTGCTGGCCTTCGTACTGACCCTGTTCGCCGCCATCCAGGCCGGCCGGATGGAACGGCCCGACCGGTCCACCCTGCGCGGGCTGCTGGCTCAGGCGAGCAACGTACTCATCGGCGTCCTGATCCTGCCCACGGTCGTGCTGGCTGTGGCGCTTGCCTTCTCGCGCGGCCTGCACTGGGTGACGGCCTGGGCCCTGGGCTGCATCGCCTGCCAGCTCATCCTGCAGGGGCTGCTCAGCCAGCGCCAGCGGCTCGACGATGACCAGCAGCAAGACGATGCCCAGCAGCCGGACGATGATCAGCCGGACGATGACCAGCAGCCAGACGCCGGCCAGCAACGTCGGACGCAGAAAGTGCCGCGGACGGAGGTCGGCATCCTGCTGCGCACCGATACCCCCGATTATTCGCACGCTGAGGTGTTGCACACCACCTGGTGGCGCAGCACTACAGCCGACGCGATGCTGGTTGGTCGGCCCGCCTACGGCTACGTCGTCCGGCAACAGGGCGCCACGCTGCGGTCCTTGCTGCACAGTGCCGCCTCGGCCGAAGATCCGGCCGCCTCGGCGTGGACGGCCGGATCAGCTCCCGCGCGGTGGTCGCTCCGCCGCGCGGACGGCCTGCCGGCTGGCGACGGGCAGAGCGGGGGCAGCGGCGGGCCGCCCGCGTCGCTTCCGGAACGGCCGGCCAAAGTCCTCGCGCTGCAGCGATCGGGGACCATCGAGCAGTCGGTGACATTCGTGGTCTTCCGGGACCAGCCGAGGGACGGATGGGCCGGCACCGAAGAGTTCCAGCCGGTCGACCTGGACGCGAGTCGGCTAGCGCCCGCATCGGATGTCAGCGCGGTCGTCGGCGTATTCCTCGGCCTGCCGCGGGAAACCGGCTTGCAGACGCTCGGCGACCATCCGGTGACGGCAGTGCTGCGTTACGCCGCGAGCGACCGTAACCGCCTCGGAGTCCTGGAGATTCAGCTGCCGGTGCCCGCGCCGTCCGCTGCCTACTCCGGGTTGCAGTGGAGCCGGGTACAGGTCGGCCTGCGCGACGGTGACTACGCGCGGTTGGGCTCGTTTCTGAAAGACATGCAAGCGCTCGCCGAGGCGCCGGTAGCGCCCGGCCTGGTTGTCGGCGTACAGACCGTTTCTGAGGGTATCCCGCGCATCCTTAATCCGCCGCCCGCGGCGGCCAACCCCGGCCCGGGCGCCGAGCAGTCGGAGGCCGGATCCGCCCGCCTGGTGCTGGCAAGCGACCTGGACGTGGTGGCGGGCAGCGGGCTGCACCGGACCGAGGACGCCAGCGAGCAGACCTGGCGGCTGCTGGCGATCTGCTCGGACTGGCGCAGTGCGGGGGAGATCGAGGTGCTTGCCGGTCTGGACCCCCGCGTCGAGCTGGCCGGCCTGACCACGGCCATCCTGCACGGGAAGCTGGTCATCCTCCTGCTCGGCCACCGGCCGGGCGGGCGCGAGGGGCTCGAGCAGGAACTGCTGGCCTCGCCCGGAACCGATCGCGAGGCGATCGCCTACCTGGACAAGTGGCTGAGCCGCGAGGAACTCGGAGAAGGCCAGGAACAGCCGCTCCTGCGGGTGCGCATGCGGACGCCGGACCGAGCCGGGGTCACGCTGGAGGTCATCGAGTCCCTGCGCCAGACTCTCCAGGAGCTGGCACCTGGCTCGCTGACCGGCCAGGACTTGGAGGTCTGGTACGCGCGAACCGTTGTCAGGGCCGGCCACGCCGGGGTAATCCAGCTCACGGCGCGTCTCCGGGCCAACCCGGCGACCACTGCACGACACCATCCAGGCGAGTGCTGGGGACCGGCTGAGATGTCCCGGATCGAGCGTCGCGCGCTGGCCCTGGCCGCCAGCAAGATCGCGGCCAGCGGCGCGGGCAGCGTCGCCGAGCTGGGTCTGGAAGCGCCCGACGATACGGTTATCAGCGTCGGCCTGATCACCACTCCCGACTTGGTCACGCCAAGCCCGAGTGAACCGGCACTCGCGGACGCAGCAACAGCGCAGTAAGCACCCCGTCGAACGGGCCCACGGGCCGGCTACCCGTCAAGCACCCACCTGCGCCGCATCTGGCACGACGCCTTCCCTGCACCCTGCAGGCGCTTCGCCAGCTGGTCAAGGTCGCCGGTGCCGATAAGGTCGTGCTGGACACGGACTACCCCTTCGAGATGGGTGTCACCGACCCGGTAGAGCCGGCCGCCGGCCAGTCCGCATCCTCAGCGGCAACGCGCTCACCTTGCTCTCCGTCGGTGGGCCGTCTAACCGATTAGCGCAAGCCCGTTACCCGGAGAAGCGGCAGCAAGGCCGCCGCAGTGCAGAGGACCGTTTGGCGTCCGGCGACATGGGCCCATACTGAACGCGTGGCGGGGAGAGGCATGCGGACGTTATTGCTGGGCGCTTTAGATATCGCCGCCTCGCTGGCGCTCGTGGTGGGGTGTGGCTCCCCGCTACCCTCGTCGAGCAGCCGAGGCCAGGTTTACGTCGCTGCTTGCCCTGTCCCAGCCTCCGACTACGCCGGCCTGGGGTACCCGCCGCCACTGGCCCCGAGAACGATGCGCCTCACACCATCTCTGAGGCCGCCGGGGAACGCGCAAATATTCGGGACCACGTTCCAGCCTCGCTCGACCTCGTATCTGCTGGCCCCAAAATCGGCGACCTGCCGGGCGTACCTGTCTAGCGCGGACTTCGGTGAGGTCATGACGGCGACCTCGGGCTCAGATCGTTCAGCGAGTGTGACGATGACGATCCACCCCGGCGGGGTGGGACCGAGCACCGACCTGGCCTGCCCGTACATTCCGGCAGTCCTGGCCGTGGACGAGGTGTTCCGCCAAGGCCAGGTCTTCTGCAATCATCCGTCGGCCGACGTGATCCACCAGATACTGACCGATACGCCAAGTCTCTACGCGGCGGCCGTGTTCGTTCCGGCGCACGTGCAGGACCCCAACATCCGAGGCTCGGGCGGGCCTGACGCGACCGTCGCGCTGTACACGGCCGCAGTAGGGCAAGGCGCCGCCATCGGCCAGACCATCGCGTGCACGCTGCCGCCCGCCGATCGCGCTATCTGCGCCGCCAGCCTGAGGTTCTGGCTCGCCACTCAGGCTCAGATCAGCACGCGGATCAGCGCGACGAACCTAAGCAAGATGGAGAATGCCCTGTCGTCGTTCCTGGCTGAAGAGCACATCTGATCCGCTCGGCTCCGGCTGATTCGGCCGCGGTTGTAGGAAGTGAAGCCCGGCCGGGCCGGCTGACCTTTCTGGCGCTCCCGCGCATTTACTGACGACATGCCCGCAGGATCTGCAGCGGTTCGTCGGGGCGCCTGCCTGCAACCCCTAGCATCTGCTCTGTGGCGGGGCACCACTGATGTGGGCTCGCGAGGACCGTCGAGCGGCGGTGGAGATCATGAACTGGTTCTGGCTCAATGCCTCGGTAGGCGGAGCGTTCGTCCTTCCCGTCGTGGGGGCCCCGCTGTGGCTGGTGCTGAGGCATCCCGACAAAGGCCCGTGCGCTGCAGTTCAGGCAGGCCCGAGCCCGCGCGATCGTCAGGCCGTCATGAACGCCGAAGAGCACCCGGCCGGCGTGGCCTGGCCTGGTCCGCCACGCGCTGAGGCTCAGCCGCCGACCAGGGCCCGGCTCGTGCTCGACGATGCCTGGATGCGGGCGCTGGCAGGCGCGGTACAGGCCTAGGCCCGCAGCCGGCGCATCCTGACAGCGGCGCAGTTGCGGTCCGTGCACGGCGCGCGTACTAAGAAACCTTCACTGACCTACAGCCAGTTCGTAACTGGTCGGCCGGCGGCAAGACAGGACGTTCGACGACCGGGTGTCCTGCGCATAACTATGTAGGGGCTGCGCGATCTCGCTGGGATCGGCGGCCCCGCATCAGGTAGCTCGTTTGCCGCCAAACATGCTCTAGCCGGTTTGTCGTGGGTGAGTTCGCTTCCCCGAGCAGGCATCCGATACCGAACAACGGGAACGGGACTTTGTGCCCTGGTGACTGAGTCTGCCCAGATCGCATTATCGCTAGCGCGAACCTTGATCGGCCGCTATCGGGTCCGCTGAGTGAAGGGCCGAGGCGATGGCTGAGTGTTACAAAACAGCTTGGGTCAGGCGGCACGGCGGCGGGCTGCGCGCCGTCCGGCGCTGGCCGCGTGCGGTACGCCTACTTGGCGCGGTCACCCTGCTGGTCGGCATTACCGGGGTTGTCACCGCGGGCGCGGCGCAGGCTAGCCAGCCCATTAAGGCCGGGGGCAGCACGTGGACGATCGTGCCGACCCCGAACCCGGACAGCGACCAGATCAGCTCGCTCTCGGCGGTCTCCTGCACCTCGGCGAAGGCCTGCACCGCGGTCGGCTCCTCTACTGGCGCCCTGGCGGAGCGGTGGAACGGCAACAGCTGGCGGATCCAGCCCACCGCTACGCCCAAGGGCGCCGTTAGCCCTCAGCTCTTCGGGGTGTCCTGCCCGGCGGCGAATGCCTGCATCGCGGCCGGCTACGCATACCGGACGGCAACAAGCCGCGACGTGACCCTGGCCGAGGCCTGGAACGGCAAAAGCTGGCGGGTTCAGGCCGCGCCCAATCCCAAGGGCGCGACCGAAAGCAACCTGTACGCGGTCTCCTGCACCTCGGCGAAGGCCTGCACCGCGGTCGGGCACTACGACAACGCCAAAGGCCTACCGCAGGCCCTGGTCGAACGCTGGAACGGCACGAGTTGGCGCCTGCAGGCTACGCCGGCAGCGGGCATCCGCTCGTGGTTCACCGGAGTGTCCTGCAGCTCGCCCAATGCCTGCATCGCCGTCGGCTATTACTGGCCCGGCTTGTACGGCAACACTTCGCCACTCGCGGAGGCATGGAACGGCATGAGCTGGCACGCCCAGAAGGTACCCTTCCCGACTGGCTCGAATACCGGAGTGTTCGCGGCGGTGTCGTGCACCAAAGGGGACGCCTGCACGGCGACCGGCACGGGCTTCGGCGCCAAGAGCGGCCCGACGCTGGCGGAGCGGTGGAACGGCAAGACCTGGCGGGTTCAGCCCACCCCGAACCCGGCGAATTACCGTGCGAGCTTCGGCGAGGTTTCGCTGAACGGCGTTTCGTGTACCTCCACCACCGCCTGCACCGCCAGCGGGGAATACAGTCCCGGCGGCAGCGCCGGCTATTTCCTCGAGGCCTGGAACGGCAAGACCTGGCGGCTGGTGACCGCGCCCTTCCCCGTCCATTTCGCTTCCGGCGCTCTGTTCGGCATGTCATGCGCCGCGGCGCGGTGCACCGCAGTCGGCGACTGGAGCGGTGGAGTGCGCGCCGTGGCGACCCTGGCCATGGCGAACTGACCCCGGCCGCAGTCCACGGCTGGCCTGCACCGACGGTGCAGTGACCGGGCCGTGCGCCTCCCGGGTCATGCCGGGCGCGCAGACGCAGCGCACGGCCGGCGCAACAGGAAGCAGATCTCGCTGTCGCCTTGGCGACGCCGTCGTTCACAGACCGGCGGCCGCCGCCGGGATCGCGCTGAATATGCAGCAGCTAGTTCCCGAGGGAACAAGCGAGGGGCGGGTTGCACCGCCCGGCGTGCCTGCGTCGTCTTCCGGGCTGACTAGTAGTCTCCGCAGGTGCCGGTCTTGATCTCGGCGATCGTCGCCGTAGGGGAGGCGGGCTCCGTCGTGGACGGTGCCTCGACGAAGACCAGCCCGTTCGGGGCCGCCCACTTCAATGCTCCCGACTGGGTCAGCCCTGGGTACTCCGCTCGCAGTTCCCTCAGCGTGCTGCCAAGGGTGATACCCCGCCCCGTAGGCAGGGCTGGTGTCCGTGAGGTTCGGGCGACTGGGTCGTGTGGCGACCCCGTGGTCGTCAGCGGGTAGCCGCCCAAGACGTACCGGTTGTCCGGTGAAGGTGCCGTCCCGGAACTCGGCGATGAGATCGTGCCAAGCCACCTCGGTGACGGCGGGTCCGCAGCCGGTGTTGATGCCCGTGGCGTCCGGCTTTCCGAGCCAGGCTCGGAGAGCGGCGATGGCCTTTACCTCCGGCAGCCCGAAATGCACGGTGCCGATCCCGTTCGAGTCGAGCGCCGGGCGTTTCGTGCCCGGCGCAGACAGCGGCCCGGAATGGGCGCAGCCCGCGACGGCCATGACAACGACCACGCCGATCACGGGCA
>JASIBJ010000368.1 GCA_030045215.1 Streptosporangiaceae bacterium
CGGTTCGGCGTAAGCGAACGGCCTGGCGAGGCCGAGGCTCCTGGTCGGGTTCTTGATCCGCAGGACCGTTACTCCGAGTTCGGGGTGCTCAGCCTGAAGTCCTGCGAAGAAGCCAGTAAAGCCAGGACCCGTGGTTAGCACTACCAGCTGCCCGGTGCCGACGGCGTCCCGTGCCGCCCGCAGCGCGGCCGCGCGGGAATCGGCATCGGCAGGATCAGAAAGGACGGCGAGTGTCCGGGTCGCGCGGGTGGCGCTGCGGAACGCCCTGGCGGTCGCGATCGCCACCGAGCCAGGGCCGGCGATGTGTGTTCGCCAGGGCTGGTCGTCGTCGGGGCGGGCTTGGAGATCGGCCGGAATCAGCGTCTCGCCGAAGCAGCCGGTCCAGGCGGGTCCCGCCGCCAGGCCCTCGGCCGCCTTGGCGGTCGTTGGCGTCTGGCGCCCGGCCCCATTTCCGCGTCGTCCGGACGCCGCGGCGGCGGCGATGAGCGGCCGATCCGGCAGCCGGCGCTCAAACACGTCGCGCACTCCCGAGAGGCCCTGCTGGCCATCGGCGGCGTTGTTCTCGCTGTCCCCTGCGGGCGGGTGCGCATTGCGGGCGGCGGTCGGGGTGTCCGGGGTGTCCGGGGTGGCCTCGGCTGCGGTGTCCGGGGTAGCGGAGCCGGCCGGGGTGGCCGAGTCCGCCTCGGCTGGGGTGTCCGGGGTGGCGGGGCCGGCCGGGGTGGCCGAGTCGGTGTGAGCCTCGGGGGCCGGGCCGGCCTGCGCCTGAGCGGTCAGACCGGCTGTGGAGGCCGAGTCGTCCGGCTGGATCGAGGTCGCGGAGGCGCCAGGTTGGGCGCTGGCCGCGGGCTGGCCCGAGTGGGCGTGCTTGGGCGCCGCCGGGGCGGGCGGTGGCGTAGCCGGCAGCGGCGGCCGCCGCTCGCACGGGCTAGTAATGAATGTGTGTTCGCGCCAGATGTCGATCGGCCGCGAGGGCCAGCCAGCGAACAAGGCGCGCGGCTGGCCGACCGCTCCGGCGGCGAACAGCGCGGCGGCCACGGCCATCCGGCCATCGGGATCGATCAGGCCCGCCTCGAGGCTGACCGCAGGGACGCGTGTTACGTCGGCCGCGATGGTGCTGAGAGCGGTCCCCGGCCCGGTCTCGATCAGCAGGGTCGCCCCGATGGCGCCACTGCTCACGGCCTCGGCGATCTTGGTGGCTCCGCTGAATCCACTGCAGATGAGGTCGATCGCATCATCGACCGACATGACCTGGTCACCGTACAGCGTCGAGATGAGACGCCGCCGGGGCGGGCCGAGACGGAACTTTTCGGCGATGGCGGCACGAAGTGCCGCGTTGCCGGTGCGACCCTGCCCAGCCGGGTCGCCCTCGGCGGTGAACGGGCCCTGCGCTGGGTCGGGCGCGCTCGGCGAGGCCTCGCCAGCACCCGCCGCCCCCGAGGTCCCGGCCGCATCGCCTCCGGCGGCGGAGCGATCGAGGAACTGGGCGCGCAGGCTGGCGATCTCGGCCACGTCGCCCTCGCCCAGAACCCCCGCCCAGGCCAGGCCCGCTAGCGCGCCGAGTCCGTGACCGACCGCGCCGGTCGCCTGCACGTCGAGCGACTCAAGCCAGCGGAGCGTGGCCAGGCACCCGGTGACCGACTCGGTCAGCGATGCTGATGACTCTGTGCTGTCACCGGACAGCAGCAGCGTGATCCGCCCGTCACCCTTGTCAGCGGCGAAGATGCCGGGCCGCACGGTCAGCAGGCCCTCGGTCAGGCTGGGTAGCAGGGCCGCGGCTTCCCTGGCTCGCGCGGCGAGCTGATCTTGTCCTCTCGCTACTAGCGCGACCCGGCACGTGCCCTGCTGGTCGGGCTCACGCCCGAGCAGGCAGGCGAGGTCCTGCAGCTCGGCGTCGGAGAGCCAGCGGCCGATGCTCGCGATCCTGGACAGCGCGGACGCGAGCACGAACCGGTCCTTTGCCTGTAGCAGGTAGGGCACGGGATCGGAGGCGGCCGACATCAGCAGCGGGCTGATCCCGTCGTCGCCTTCCAGCGTCCGGCCGGGTACGGCCCGCGAGCGCGACCAGCGCTCATGCCGGGCAGGAGCGGCAGGCTCGGCGCGCAGCACCAGGTGCACGTTGGCGCCGGCCGAGTCGAGAGCGCTGACGGAGGCGATCCGGGTTCCCGCGGGCCATTCCCTGGCGGCCTGCGGCATGCTGAGCCGCGCCGTGCCGCCGTTGATCAGGGCATGCGGGTGGCCGACGCCGGTCGTGGGAGGGAGCACTCCTGTCGTCAGTGTCAGCACGCTCTTGATCAGGCTGGCCGCACCTGCGGCCGCACGCGCGTTCCCGATGTTGGCCTTGACCGACCCGAGGGCGGCCCTTTTCTTGGCGCCGGACCTCAGTGCCTCGAGCGCGACCAGCTCCGCCTCGTCGTCTTCCTTGGTGCTGGCCCCGTTCCCCTCAAAGAACTGGACGTCGCACGGATCCACCTGCGCACGTTCGTAGGCACGCCGCATGGCCAGCAACTGGCTGCTCGCCCCGGCTTCGGCATCGCCGGGACCGCCGGCCGCGGAGGCACCCCAGCCCACGATCTCCGCATACACCGGCAGGCCGGCCGTACGCGCATCGGCGGAGCGCATCAGCACGACCATGCCGCAGCCCTCGGCGGGCAGGAAGCCGGTAGGCGTCTCGTCATAGATGCGGACGTCGCCGGTGGCCAGAACGCCGGCCTTGGCCAGCCCGATGAGCTCGAGCGGATCCAGGCTGATATCGACGCCGCCCGCGATCACCGCATCCAGGTCACCCGCGGTCAGGGCGCTGCACGCCGACGCGACGGCTTGCAGAGACGACGTGCAGGCGCTGTCCACCGCGTGGCTGGCGCCGCGGAAGCCGAAATAGCCGCTGATCGCGGCCGCGATGCCGCCAGGAGAGCTGCGAGCCAGCGTGTCCGCCCCGATCGTGGGGAACGGAGCCAGGTACCGCCGCTCGGCCTGCGCCAGGATTGCTCCGGCCTGGCCTGGCGGCACCTCCGAGGTAAGTGCATCCGTCAGGACACGCCGGACAAATGGCCAGCGCACCCGGAGCGCACGGGCGCGGGAGATGTCCCCGCCGAGGGAGTTGCCGATGATCACGCCGGTCCGGTCCCGGTCAATGCCTGTCCCGCTGGTCAGCCCTGCCCCGGCCAGGGCGCGGGCAGTCGTCTCCAGCGCGAGCCAGAGTGCCGGATCGGCCGAGACATAGCCCGCCTGGTCGATCCCGAACGTCCTGCGGTCGAACCGCCAGTCCGAGATCAGCGCGGCCCTGGTGCTGTAGGTAGCGTCGGAGATCGTGCGATCGGGCTGGTAGTAGTCGGCCAGGTCGATCCGGACGGGCGGGATCCGGCGGAACGATCGGCGCCCGCTGAGGACGACATCGAGCAGTTCGGGCGCGTCGTCGGCGTCGGGGTAACGGCAAGCCAGCCCCACGACGGCAACCGCGGAAGTCGGCCGCCTGGCCGCCGCCGGGTCAGCCACGGCAGCCTCCCGTGGCTCGTGACGGCAGCCACGCCGCGGCGGCAGCTTCCCGAATCCGGGCGCCCGCCCGCCCGGAATTACGTGAGATAGCCACGTCCAGGCCATTAGCTGGAGTGCGGTCGAATTCAGTCGAACGGGCTCGCTGAGTTAATTCCCCGCGCGTGCGAGTGATCATTCTTCCCCCGGATTGTGGCCTATCTCCCCGTGGCCGACCCAGTCGCGAAAGGCCAGGTGAAGCCCCGCTGAGCAGCGCTAGTCCGGCTTGACCGGCGCTGCCCGGCGGTGCTGCAAGTCCGCCGCCGCTAAGTGTCAGACATTATTTGACGCGCCCGCTGTGCGGTCAAGGAGGAATTGAGGACACACCACTTTTCATATCTGGCGGCATTTCCGGAGTGCGGAATGTTCTATCGAGCAATATGACCACTGGTCGCTGGTGTCCGCGTCATCCGGCCCGATGCGCACTTGTCCCGTAGTGTCAGGAGCCGGACGGGCTGACGGCACGGGCCTCCTTGCCTGCTCGGCATGCGCCTGCGCTCGGGCCGGCGTGCGCTAGGCTTAGCGCGTGCGTTTCGCCCGGCTGCTCCTTACCTAGCCGCGCCAACTTGTTCTGTCGTTGGCGCGGCTGCCCCTCGTGTTCGAGGGGCTCTTCTGTTTGAGGAGACGGCTTGGCCGGGCAGGGGCCGCTCTGAGACCTCTGGAGAATCCGCGAGGAAAGTAATGACAGCCGCCGATAATGCGGATCGCTACGATCCGCGCGCGATCCAGGAGAAGTGGCAGCAGCGCTGGGCCGCGTTGGACACGTTCAGGGCCAGCGACGACCCAGCCGACCCCAGGCCGCGCCGCTACGTGCTGGACATGTTTCCCTACCCGTCCGGTGACCTGCACATGGGCCACGCCGAGGCGTACGCCGTGGGCGACGCGATGGCCAGGTATCACGTGCAGCGCGGCGAAAACGTGCTGCACCCGATCGGCTGGGACGCCTTCGGCCTGCCGGCCGAGAACGCGGCAATCCGGAACAATACCCACCCGGCTGACTGGACCTACAAGAACATCGAGACCCAGGCCGCCTCGTTCCGGCAATATGGCGTGTCTTTTGACTGGTCACGACGGCTGCAGACCTGCGATCCGGAGTATTACCGGTGGACCCAGTGGCTCTTCCTGCGCTTTTACGAGCGAGGGCTGGCCTATCGCAAAGACGGCTACGTGAACTGGTGCCCGG
>JASIBJ010000369.1 GCA_030045215.1 Streptosporangiaceae bacterium
GGCTAGACGGCGCCCACCATCATCGGCAGAGCTTCCGGTCGCTGATTCGCGAATACCGGGTGTCCGCCTATGGCTGCGCGAACTTTATCCACGCGCACCCCCACAGCCCGCTGGCCCGCAAGCGGCGTCGGCAGGCCACGCTGCTGCCGCCGCTCGCAGCCGTGGCCGCGGCGGGCACGGTCGCCGCGATCGTATCCGGGTATCAGCTCACTCTTCTCGCTGCCGCGGCCGCGGCGGCCGCCGGGTTGGTGACCAGAGAGGTCGCCACCGCGCGCCGCCTGGAAGCGGTCGGTTACGTGGTGGCCGGCCTTGCCCTCGGCTCGCTCTTCGTATTCAGCCTTGGATGGCGGCTGGTCCGGTCGGGGCGATTGGCAGTGCCGCATCCGAGCTGGGACCGGCGAGCACTGCGGTTAGCCCGCCATTTCTCAGGAGCAGCACTTCGCGTAGATCGACCTTTGAAAGCCCTGTTGACCGGCTGACTTAGATCGGGGGTTACGAGCTTGGGAGCCGCCGGCGGCCATGCGCCGCAGTCATCCGACGCGGACGGTGCCGGCGGTAATAGCCGTCAGCCAGCCGACCGGACGCAGAGCGGGCAGACCCTCGTTCAGCTGCCTGCGGTTGCACGCCGCAGTGATGCTCCGTCCGCCTCCGGCGCGCCGGGCCCTGCCGTAGTGGTGGTTGAGCCAGCCAAACCGATCACTCATCGCGCCACGGCCGGGCACCGCGCAGCGGACCATGAGCCCCGTCCGGGCAGCTGGCGGCATAGCTATCGGCTGGGTCTGCTTGCGGTCCTGGTAGTACAGGCTGCGCTGGCCCTGCGGCTGGTGTGGTCGAATACGGCGTTTGCGGACGAGGCCGAATACCTCTGGTACGGCCACATGGAGTGGCAACACTGGCTGCATGGCAGTCCGCTGCCCCAGTACTACCTCTCCGGAGCGCCAGCGATTTACCCCCCGCTCGGCGCCCTTGCGGATTCCGCGGGCGGGCTAGCCGCGGCACGGCTCCTCTCGCTTGGGTTCATGCTGGCGGCCACGACCCTGCTGTATGCGACCGCCTCCCGGCTGTTCAGCCGCCGGGCAGCCCTGATCGCCGCCGCGATGTTCGTCGCGGTCGGACCGACGGCGGATCTGGGCGCGTGGGCCACGTACGACCCGATGGCAATCTGCCTGATGGCCCTGGCCACATGGCTGGCGGTACGGGCTGCGTACGGCCGGGCCAGTGAGGCTTGGATCTTGCTGGCCGCTGCGGTCTTGGTGCTGGCGGACGCCACGAAGTGGGTGACGGCGCTGTGGACCCCGGTAATCGTGGCTCTGGTGGTCCTCAGCGGGCCCACCGGGCGAGCGCTGGCGGTGGCGCGCGGACTCCGCCTCGCCAGCTACGCCACGGCTATCGGGGCACCAGCCCTGTTCCTTCTGGGCGGAACCATGTCGGTGACTGCGGTCAGCACTACGACGACGCAACGTGGTCCTGGGGGCGATTCCTGGCTGGCGGTGCTGTGGCTCGGGGCGCCGCTGGTTGCCATGGTTCTAGCCGCCGGGCTGCTGGGCGTGCTGCTGGCCTGCCGGGAGCGGCAGCAGCGGACGCTGCTGCTGTGCGCTGTGCTCGTTTTGGCCGCACTGCTGGCACCGGCGCTTCAGGCGTACGACCAGACCACGGTCTCGCTGTACAAGCATGTCGTGTTCGGCCTCTGGTTCGGCGCAATGCCCGCTGGCTACGCGCTGTCAAAGGCAGTTATGGTGAGTCCCGCTAAGGGCTGGCGAGTCGGCCTGGCCGCTGCGATCTTCACCGGCCTGCTGGGCTTTGACCAGGCCAGTGGCTGGTATGGCTTCTGGCCCAACTCGACCCGCCTGATCGCGGCAGTAGAGCAAGATCTGCCGGCCAGGGGCCCGATGCTGATGCAGGGCGGCGATCAGATGGTGGCCTATTACTACCTGTACCCGCAGGGCATCCGGCCGGACATCATGACCTCCTACGCATACGCGCCGAACGCGGTCTCAGCCATGATCGAGGCCCACCAGGTCTGGATGGTCGAGACGGACACAGGTACCGGTATTCCGCCAGGGTCGCTTCAGGAGTCCGTGGCGGGCACCCCCGAGGGCCTTGAGCAGGCCGGCTACCGGCGCGTGCAGAGGATCGGCTGGCGGGATCCGGACGGCGCGGTGGGCTGGATCACGATCTGGCTACTGGCGCGCGGGCGTTAGGCCACAGATGTCGGACCAGGAGCGGAGATTTCGGTGACGGCAGCGCGACACGCGGGTCCGGCAGCCGGCGCTGGTCTCGGGATGTCCTTGAAGACATGGATGCGCCCTTCGGTAACCGCGGGTCGCGGGTTGCTGCCAAGTCCGCCCACTGCTACCGAAAAGACGTGTTACGTCGATCGGCATCTCGGTTATCTGACGTTGGTTGTGCTGATCGGCTACAGCTCCATCGTCGTCAGCCAGGCGATCATGGAGGCGCGGTATCAGACGTGGCTGCTCGCGCCGTGGACGGCTTTTACCGTCGTCTACCTGGCGATATCGCTGTTCTCAAACTTTACCGGCCGGGACTTTGACCTGGCCGCGCATCGTGCCAAGGTGCATGCCTGGCGACCCCGAAGTTATCCGGATGTGGACATCTTCCTGCCGACGTGCGGAGAGCCACTGGAGTTGCTGCATAACACCTGGACATATGTCCATGAACTGCTCCGTGCCTATCCCGGTGACGCGGTCGCCTTCGTGCTTGATGACAAGGCCGACCCCGATGCTCGCGACCTGGCTCGCGACTTCGGATTCATG